>NZ_OZ246980.1:600000-777500 GCF_965232525.1 Bauldia sp.
AAGTTTCGGACCAATCCGGGCAACATGCCCACCTACACGATGGCACTTTCTCCCAAGCTCGAGTTTCGGCAGAGCCAACTGCTGGTCATGACGCCGCAGTTAATGCAGGCGATCAAGCTGCTGCAGCTCTCCAATCTCGATCTCACCGCCTATGTCGAAGCGGAACTGGAGCGTAATCCGCTGCTCCAGGCCACCGAGGAGGGCGATGCGGAAGGCTTGACCGGCGCCCCACAGGAAACGTCGGCCGAGGCCGGCGAAGCCGAGACCGGAGACGATCCGGCGTGGTTGGATTCGACGCTCAGAACCGGAGGCGGAAACGAACCGAAACTCGACGCCGACCTCTCTAACGAGTTTCAGGACGACACTGGTCCCGGCGCGCAAGATCAGCCGCCATCGCCGCAGCCCGAATCCTGGACAAGCATGCCAAACCGACAATCGGTAAGCACTGACGACCATAACCTCGAAGCCTATGTGGCAGACCAAGTCTCGCTCGCCGATCATCTCTCTGCTCAACTCGGACTCGCGGTTACCGACCCAACCGAGCGCGTCATCGGCGGGGCGATCATCGGTGAGATCGACGAAGCCGGCTATTTGCGCAGCGATGTGGACACGATCGCCAAACAGCTTGGCGCCGAGCAGCACGCCGTCGACGCTGTGCTCGCCACTGTGCAGGGGTTTGATCCGCCGGGCATAGGCGCCCGGAGTCTCGCCGAATGCCTCGCCATCCAGCTTCGGGCCAAGGATCGCTACGATCCGGCCATGGCGGCTTTGGTCGATAACCTTGACCTGGTGGCCAAGCGAAATCGCACCGCCCTGATGAAACTCTGCGACGTCGACGCGGACGACCTCGCCGAGATGCTGGCCGAACTGAAAGCGTTGAACCCCAAACCCGGCAATGCCTTCGGCGCCGCCCCTGTCCAGCCGGTCATCCCCGATGTTCTTGTCCGCCCCGGGAGCGATGGGAGCTGGCACATCGAACTCAACACCGGAACCCTACCGCGCGTTCTTGTGGATCGGACTTATTATGCGAAAGTCGTCAAGCGCGGCCGCAACGACAAGGACGCCGAGTTCCTGGCCGAATGCCTGCAGACGGCGAAATGGCTGGTCAAGAGCCTCGACCAGCGGGCCCGCACCATTCTCAAAGTCGCGACCGAAATCGTCCGCCAGCAGGATGCTTTTTTGGTTCACGGCGTTCAGCATCTTCGTCCCCTCAACCTGAAAACGATCGCTGACGCGATTGGCATGCACGAGTCGACCGTATCCCGAGTCACTTCGAACAAGTTCATGGCGACGCCGCGCGGTATCTTCGAACTCAAATACTTCTTCACCGCTGCGATCGCGTCGGCCGAAGGCGGCGTCGCCCATTCGGCCGAGGCCGTCCGCCACCGCATCAGGCGCCTGATCGATGACGAGCCTGCCGATTCGATCCTTTCCGACGACGCGATCGTCAAGACACTCCGCGATTCGGGCATCGACATCGCCCGGCGGACCGTCGCTAAGTATCGGGAATCCATGCGGATTCCGTCTTCCGTCCAGCGCCGGCGCGACAAGCAAGCCGTCGTCTAGACACCCCCGTAGATGGCTTCTCGCGGCGGCGCTCAACGCCGGGCACCGTAGTGCAAAGACCGACTGCAGCCTCGGTTGACTTGTGATACCGTGGTCAATAGAAGGTGCGCCCATTGTCGAGCCGGGGGCGGCTGCGGGGCTGATGCGAAGCCCGCGAAAGAGCAAGTCGAGCCGGCGCCGAGGCAGGGCCATTGGGCAGTCTTGGCCGCTCGGAGAGTGACGAGAACCGAAAACAGAGAAGGTTCGAAGCCCTGATGGCTCTGCAGATATCGGGCAGAAACGTGAACATCGGCAATGCGCTGCGAGAGCAGGCGGAAAACCGGATCGGCGACGCCCTCCATAAGTACTTCGACGGCGGCTTCACGGGTCATTTGACCGTGGAGCGCGAGGGATCGGGCTTCAAGACCGATTGCACGGTCCATCTCGATACCGGCATCGTCCTTCAGGCCCACGGCCAGTCGCAGGATGTCCACCAGAGTTTCGACATCGCCGCCGATCGGATCGAGAAAAGGCTGAGGCGCTACAAACGGCGACTCAAGGAGCACCACAAGAAGGCGCCGGCCGAAGCGGCAACCCGGTATGTGATCGCCGCGCCGGACGACGAGGAAGAAGTTGCCGCCGACTACAGCCCGGCAATCATCGCGGAAGAGACCACGAACCTGGAAACGATGACCGTCAGTGGTGCCGTTATGAGCATGGATCTCACAGAATCGCCGGTTCTCATATTCCGAAATGCCGCCCACGGCGGAGTCAATGTCGTCTATCGTCGTCCCGATGGTCACATTGGCTGGGTCGATCCGTCTCTGCAGACCAGCAGGACGTCCACCAACAGTTAAGTCCACCCATGCCGCAGCGGTAAAAGCACGGCAACGAAGGGGAGCGTTTGGATTCTCGTCATGGACTTAGGCGATCTCATCTCGCCCGACGCCATTGTCGGGTCACTGAAGGCCAACAGCAAGAAACAAGTGATCCAGGCGATCGCTGAGAAGGCTTCCGTGTTGACGGGCCGGCCCGAGCGGGAGATTTTCGACACCCTGCTGCAGCGCGAGAAGCTGGGATCGACCGGCGTCGGCGGCGGCATCGCGATCCCGCACGGCAAGCTTCCCGGCCTCGAACGGATTTTCGGGCTGTTCGCGCGCGTGCCGAAACCGATCGATTTCGAGGCATTGGACGATCAACCGGTCGATCTGGTGTTTCTGTTGCTCGCGCCCGAAGGGGCGGGCGCCGACCACCTCAAGGCACTGGCACGTATCGCCCGTCATCTGCGGCAAGGCGACGTCGCGGCGAAGCTGCGTGCTTCAACCGATCGCGCCGCCTTGTACGCTGTGCTGACGGAAGACGCGACACCCAACGCCGCGTAGCTACGGGTGCGGTCAGTGGACCGCGACCATCTCCAGATCGTTCTGGTGGGCGTTCATGACAACCGCGTCGCGACTGTCGGCAAGCATGATCGGCGTCCCGTCGGCGCCGAGCAGCGCCCAGAGCTCCAGTTCAGGAGCCACCTGCGGAAGCTGCGGGAAGAGTTCCTTCGCCTCTTCGGAGCGGAAGGAACGGACGTAGGCGATCTTGCCGCCGCCGAGGCCGGCCAGGACCGCCGGTGAGATGACTTGTCTTTCGTTGTTTTCCATAACCAACACTCCTTTCGGGCCGGCTCAGCCGCGCCCTGAGATTTCGATCGTGCGCACCCCCTTGTCGGAAGGCGGGCGAGCCAGATCAATGGACAACAGTCCGTCCGCGAGATCAGCGCCGATGACTTCTATTCCCTCAGCGAGCACGAAGCTCTTGCGGAACTGCCGGGTGGCAATGCCGCGATGGAGAAACGTACGGGAATCGTTGTCCTCGGCACGCCGGCCGCGGATAACCAGCTCTTTGTCTTCAACCGTGACATCGAGCTCGTCGCTGGTGAAACCGGCCACCGCCAGCGTGATCCTCAGCATTTCGCCGCGCTCGTCGGTAGCGGCCAGCCGCTCGATGTTGTACGGCGGGTAACCGTCTCCGGCGGCTTTGGAGAGCCGATCCAACGCCCGTTCGACCTCGTCGAATCCAAGCAGCAGAGGGCTCGAAAACGCAGAAATCCGCGTCATTTCCGGTGGTCCTCGTTCCAAAAGCGACCTTCCTGGCCGAACCCTTGGCAAGGCATCCGACCGACTGGTGATATGGGACCCTGGCGGAGCTGGTTCAAGCAGGCGGTCGGCGAGCCTAATCGAGACCGTCAAACAAGGCGGTCGACAGATACCGTTCGGCAAAGGACGGGATCACCACGACAATAGTCTTGCCCTTCATCTCGGTGCGGGTCCCAACCTTGACCGCGGCGGCGATCGCGGCGCCCGATGAAATGCCCACCGGAATCCCCTCGATCCGTGCGCTGAGCCGCGCGTAATCGAAGGCGTCGTCGTTGCCGATGGCGATAACCTCGTCGTAGATGTCGGTGTCGAGGATGGCGGGCACGAACCCGGCGCCAATCCCCTGGATTTTGTGCGGCCCGGGATTGCCGCCGGTCAGCACCGGGCTGTCGGTGGGTTCCACGGCGATCACCCGCACGCTTGGTTTCAGCTTCTTCAGGACCTGACCGGCACCGGTAATCGTCCCGCCAGTGCCGACACCGGAGATGAGAACGTCGACCGCGCCTCCGGTATCGTTCCAGATTTCTTCCGCGGTGGTTCGACGATGAATCTCGGGATTTGCCGGATTCTGGAACTGTTGCGGGATCACCGCGTCGGGGATCTCCTTGATCAACTCGTCGGTCCGCGCCAGCGCCCCGCGCATACCCAGCGCTCCGTCGGTGAGCACGAGTTCGGCACCGAGCAACTGCAGCATCTTGCGGCGCTCGACCGACATGGTCTCCGGCATCACCAGGATCAGTCGGTAGCCGCGCGCGGCGGCCACGAAGGCAAGAGCGATACCAGTGTTCCCCGAGGTCGGCTCGATCAGGGTCGTGACTCCGGGTCGAATCCGGCCCTCGGCCTCCAACGCGTCGATCATGGCGACGCCGATCCGGTCCTTCACGCTGCCAATCGGATTGAAGAACTCGAGCTTGCCGAGAAGATGGGCGGGGACATCCTTGACGGCCGCGATCCGGTCGAGTCGGACAAGCGGCGTGTCACCGATGGTGTCGGTGATCGAGTCGTATATGCGCCCACGGCCAGGTGTGGGCGCGCTTGTGTTGTCCGGGTTGTTCATTCTCGCCCCTCGAAGTGTTTCAGCCGCCAGTCCCGGTCGAGCCAAACCCGCTGTCGCCACGGTCGGTCGATGACAGTGCGGTCGCCGGCTCGAAGGCGGCTTGCGCCACCGGCGCGACCAGTAATTGGGCAATCCTCATGCCGCGTTCAATGCGGAACGGCTCGCTGCCATGATTGATCAGCACGACCCTGAGCTCGCCGCGATAGTCGGCATCGATGGTGCCCGGCGCGTTGAGCACGGTCACCCCATGGTTCACCGCGAGGCCAGACCGGGGGCGGACCTGTCCTTCGAAACCGGATGGAATTTCGACCACGATCCCGGTTGGAACCAACGCCCGGCCGCCAGGTGGCAGGATAAGCGGGTCGTCCACCGGCACGGCCGCAACGAGATCGGCGCCAGCCGCCTCAGCCGACTGCGGCGCCGGCAACGGCAACCCTTGACCGTGAGGCAGGCGACGGACCGGAACCGTCAGCGCCACCATAGTCAGGCGCTTCCCCGGCGATCGAGAGCCGCGGCAATCCGCTCCACCAATCGACTGGCGACTTCGGTCTTGGCCATCTTTGGCCAGGCTTCGACGCCGTTAGCGGTGACCAGGTGGACGGTGTTTTCGGGGCCGCCCATCACCCCATCCTCGGGGGAAACATCGTTGGCCAGAATCCAATCTGCGCCCTTGGCCTTCAATTTGGCTTCGGCGTTAGCTTCAAGATCAACAGTTTCCGCTGCAAAGCCGATCACGAGATCCGGCCGCAGCGTGTGGTGCCGGCCGACAGTCGCCAGAATGTCGGGGTTTTCGATCAGCGCGAGTTCGGGCGCTGCATCGCCGCTGGTCTTCTTGATCTTGCCGGAGGCAGGAGCGGCGACGCGCCAATCGGCCACCGCAGCCGCCATCACCGCGATATCGGCAGGCAGAACCGTCTCAACCGCCTCGAGCATCTCGACGGCAGTCTCCACATGAATCGTCTCGACACCGGGGGGATCGGGAAGCGTCACCGGGCCCGACACCAGCGTGACGCGCGCGCCGCCGGCGGCGGCTGCAGCGGCAATGGCGTGACCCTGTCGACCGGACGACCGATTGGCAAGGTAGCGTACCGGGTCAATGGGCTCGTGGGTCGGTCCCGAGGTCACCAAGACGTGGTGGCCGGCGAGTGGCCGCGCGGCCGGCGCCAGAATTGCTTCAACCGCCGCGACAATTTCCAGCGGTTCCGACATGCGCCCGACGCCGGCTTCGCCGGCTTCGGCCATTTCGCCGCTATTCGGCCCGACGAACCGAATCCCGTCGTCGCTCAGACGCCCAACGTTTCTCTGAGTCGCCGGATGGTGCCACATGAACGGGTTCATCGACGGCGCTGCGAGCACCGGCTTGTCGGTCGCAAGCAGCACGGTGGTGGCCAAGTCATCGGCATGGCCGCCGGCCATCCGGGCAAGCAGATCGGCGGTGGCCGGCGCGATGACGATCAGGTCGGCGTCTCGGGCCAAGAGGATATGGCCGACATCGGCTTCGTCTTCAGCGGCGAACAGATCGGTGTAAACGCGACTGCCGGCGAGCGCACCGGCGGCAATCGGCGTGATGAACTGCTCGGCCGCGCGAGTCATCACCACGCGCACGTCAAACTGGCGCTCGCGTAGCCGCCGGATCAGGTCGAGCGACTTGTAGGCCGCGATTCCGCCAGCGATGATGAGAAGGATACGCCGATTGCCGGACACGTGTGATCCGTTTCAGAACTGGTGAACACCAAGGCTACCCGAACGATAGGCAGCGCCCGTCGGCATTGCAAACGCCGGGATCGCCGCTCCCTGGCCCGTCTCAGAACAGCCAGCGCAACGCCGCCAGAGCCGCCGCGACGGCAATGACCCAAAGGGCAACCCGCCCCCATCGTCCGGCGCGGGCTTCCGACTGCCCGATGCCGGCGATCGTCTCCGGATCGAGGCGGAGTCCGTGCTCTGCCATCCGATCCATCTCCGCCGACAACCGGTTAGCCCGCTCGGCCAGACGCGGCAGTTCCGTCGCCAGTCGGCCCAGCGCTCCGACCCCGTCGGCGGCGAGCTCCAGTTGCCCGGCGGGGCCGAGGTGTCGCTCGATCCATTCCCGCACCACCGGTTCCGATGCCGACCACATGTCGAAATCGGGATCGAGCGATCGCGACACCCCCTCGACTACCACCATGGTCTTTTGAACCAGGAGCAGTTCGGGTCGGGTCTGCATGTCGAACAGTTCGGTGACTTCGAAGAGAAGGGTCAGCAGCCGGGCCATGGAGATGTCACGCGCCCGCTGGCCGTGAATCGGCTCGCCGATGGCCCTCAGCGCTTGGGCGAAATCGTCTACCGTGTGCTGCTCGCCGGGCACATAACCTGCCTCGAAATGGACTTCCGCGACCCGACGGTAGTCGCGTCGGATGAAACCAAAGAGGACTTCAGCCAGGAAGCGGCGCTCGGCCGGGCTGAGCCGGCCCATGATGCCGTAGTCGACGGCGACGATGGTTGCGTCAGCTTCGACGAACAGGTTGCCCTGGTGCATATCGGCGTGAAAGAAGCCGTCGCGCAACGCGTGGCGGAGAAACGCCTGCATCAGCCTGCGAGCAAGCAGCGGCAGATCGTGGCCGGCGGCACGCAGGGTGTCGACATCGGACAACTTGATCCCCTCGACCCATTCGAGAGTGAGAACGTCGCGGGCCGTGTAGTCCCACTCCACCGCCGGGACCCGAAATCCAGGATCGTCGGCACAAGCATCCGCCATTTCCGACAGCGCTGCAGCCTCCAGCCGCAGATCCATCTCGATGGTCACTGTGCGCGCCAGGGTGTCGACAACCGCGACCGGTCGAAGGCGACGCGCAGCGGGATCAAACCGCTCGACCATACGGGCGCCCTGGTAGAACGTGTCGAGGTCGCTTCGGAAGCGCCGGCGGATGCCGGGACGCAGGACCTTGACCGCGACAGCCCGCGAACCGGCGGCGTCAGCGATTTCTGCCTTATGAACCTGAGCGATCGAAGCGGCCGCGATCGGCGGTGAGAATTCGGTGAACAGGTCCTCGACAGGCCTTCCCAACGCCTCGGCGATCATGGCGCGCGCTTCTGCGTCAGGGAACGGCTCGATCTCGTCCCGCAATCGCCCGAGCGCTTCGGCCGTGGCCTGCCCGACAATGTCGGGACGAGTCGCCAGGAACTGGCCGAGCTTGACGTAGGACGGTCCGAGCCGGTTCAGCGCCGCGGTCAATCGCTCTGACCGCGTTTCCTCGTCGATCCCGCGTCGTTCGATGAGCCGTGCCATCCTGATCGCGAAGCGCGGTGCGCCCGGCAGCGGCGTGGGATCGACCATTGCAAACGCACCTTCGCGCGCCAGCACCCAGCCGGCGCCCGCCATCCGGAACAGCGCAGCGACGTTCATCGACTCAAAGCTTCCAACCCGAGTGCAGCGCCGCCACTCCGCCGGTCAGGTTTCTGTAGTCAACGCGGGAGAAACCAGCATCCGTCATCATTGCCGCAAACCGCGCCTGATTGGGAAATTGGCGAATCGACTCAACGAGATAGGCGTACGACTCGCGGTCTTGGGTTACCACCTCGCCAAGCGTCGGGATCACGTTGAATGAGTAGAAATCGTAGAGGCGATCGAGCCCGGCGACATCGACGTTGGAGAACTCAAGGCACAGGAATCGCCCGCCTGGCTTGAGCACGCGTCGCGCTTCCGTCAGCGCCTGCTCTACCCGGGGAACGTTGCGGATGCCGAATGCGATGGTGACGGCGTCGAAACTGCCATCGGCGAACGGCAAACGCTCCGCGTTGCCGTCGACGAACGACACCTGATCCTCTAGGCCCCGCTCCGCCGCCCTCGCCCGGCCGACTTTCAGCATTTCGGCGTTGATGTCGGCGACCGTTATCGCCGCACTCTCCGATCGCTTGGCGATTCGGAACGCTATATCGCCGGTCCCGCCGGCGACATCGAGCACGGCAAAGGGGCGCCGTGCCCGGCGTGGCGGCGCCAGCCACGAGACCATCGCGTCCTTCCACAGCCGGTGTAGCCCCCCCGACATCAGATCGTTCATCAGGTCGTAGCGGGAAGCGACCCGGTCGAAAACGTCATCGACCAGCGATTGCTTCTCGTCGATGGCCACGGAACGAAATCCGAACCAGGCGTCCGGTTCGCCCGCATCGTCCGGCGGTCGTGCGGTATTGCCTGCCATTGGTCGAACCTCCAATCGGGGCGGACGATAGCCCAGGCACTCGGGTCAGGCTATCGTCACTGGCCTGCCAAAGGGTTAGCAAAGCATCCATGCCTGAACTCCCCGAAGTCGAAACCGTTCGCCGCGGCCTGCAGCCGGTCATGGAGGGCGCGGTGATCGAAACAGTGACCGTCCGCCGACCCGACCTGCGCAAACCGTTTCCACCGCGCTTTCGCCAGCGACTGACCGGGCGACGGATCGTCTCTCTCGGCCGGCGGGCCAAGTACCTGCTCGCCGATCTCGACAGCGGCGAGGTTCTGGTGATGCATCTCGGCATGTCGGGCTCGTTTCGCATCGAAGCCGATGACGACACCAGCCCGTTGGCGGCGACATACTATCGGCGTGCGCCACTGAAGGCGCACGATCACGTCGTCTTCGACCTCTCCTCCGGAGCTCGGGTGATCTTCAACGATCCGCGCCGCTTCGGCCTGATGGATATTGTTCAACGTGACGGGCTCGAAACGTCGCCTCTGTTCGCCCGGCTCGGTATCGAACCGCTTGGCAACGCCTTAGATGGGGCGCATGTGGCGGCGCTGGCCGAAGGGCGCGTCGTATCCCTGAAGGCGCTGCTTCTCGACCAGACCAAAATCGCCGGTATTGGCAATATCTATGCGTGCGAGGCCTTGTGGCGGGCACGGTTATCACCGATGCGCCTTGCGGAATCGCTGGCCACAGCGCGCGGCGGCGCGACGGTCAGAGCAAATCGACTGGCCGATTCGATACGCGCGGTCCTCGAGGAGGCCATCGCCGCCGGGGGCTCGTCTCTTCGCGACCACCGCCAAGCCGATGGCGAACTGGGCATGTTCCAGCATCATTTCGCCGTATACGACCGGGAAGGCGAACCGTGCCAACGACCGAATTGCCGCGGCATCGTACGGCGGACGGTTCAATCCGGCCGATCGACCTTCTATTGTCCTGTCTGCCAGAAGTGATCTGCCGGCCGGCAACCCAGCGTCCGGCCCGAGCTCAAGAGGGATGAATGGCTTACGAAACCATCGCGACCGAAACGCGCGGTCAGGTTGGACTGATCACGCTCAACCGGCCGGAGGTACTGAACGCCCTGAATGCCGCAATGCTCGAGGAGCTCGGTAGCGCCGTCGGCGGCTTCGACGATGACCCCAAGATCGGGTGCATCGTCATCACCGGCTCGGAAAAAGCCTTTGCCGCGGGCGCCGACATCAAGGAGATGAACGACCTGTCGTTCATCGACGCCTTCCTCCAAGACTACGGCGTGGCACTGGACGCGATCGCCCGGACCCGCAAGCCGATCATCGCCGCCGTCGCCGGATTCTGCCTCGGCGGCGGCGCCGAGCTTGCCATGCAGTGCGACATCATCGTTGCCGCCGACACGGCCAAGTTCGGCCAGCCGGAAATCACTGTCGGCATCATGCCCGGCATGGGCGGCACCCAGAGGCTGCCGCGGGCGATCGGCAAAGCCAAGGCGATGGATCTGATCCTGACAGGCCGGATGATGGACGCCGCCGAAGCGGACAGTGTCGGCCTTGTGTCACGGGTCGTACCGGCCGGCGATTTGCTTGAGGAGGCCCTCAAGATCGGTGATCGGATCGCCGATCTGTCGCTGCCGATCGTGATGATGGCCAAGGAGGCGGTCAACCGGTCGTTCGAAACGTCCCTCAACGACGGTATCCGCTACGAGCGGCGGCTGTTTCACGCGATGTTCGCGACCGAGGACCAGAAAGAAGGCATGGGCGCGTTTCTGGCGAAGCGTGCGCCACAGTTCAAGGACCGCTGACTGGCGGCCGAGCCGTCCCAACAACGTTGACCCATGAGGGCCGGATGACTATAAGCCCGGTCGAAAGAGCGGCGGCGCCACGCGCCGCCTTTTTGTTATGTCCAAACGAAGCTGACCATGGCCAACACATCATCTGCCAAGAAGGCAACCCGTAAGATCGCCGCGCGCACGGACGTCAACCGCAGCCGTCGCGGCCGCGTTCGCAGCTATATCCGCAAGGTCGAAGAAGCGCTTGCCACCGGAGACCAGGCGAAGGCGGCGGCAGCGCTGAAGGCCGCCGAACCCGAGATCATGCGCGCTGCTTCCCGTGGCGTCGTGCACAAGAACACCGCGTCCCGCAAGGTTGCCCGGCTGACCGCAAGGGTCCGCGCCCTCGCGACCTGAACGAGATAGACGACGGGCCGACCGCCTTCGCCCGAGATTGAGCCGCATCCCGTTCGGCGACGCGCGTCGAGCGCCCTCGGCAAAGGCGAGCCACCCTTCGAAATTGTGACCCTGCGAGGTCGGTGTGTCCTCATTGCTTGGAGCCTGCAACGACCTGGAACCACAGCGGCTGGCGGTAGGCGAGGCGCTGTTCCGCGAGGGTGAATACTCCGGCGCGATTTACGTCCTGCTGGAAGGAGAACTCGAAGTCCGCAAGGGCGATGTTGCGATCGCGTCAGTGGCAACGCCCGGCGCCTTCTTTGGCGAGATGTCGGTTCTCACCGGCGGCCCGCATTCCGCAACCGTCCTTGCCGCCACGGAATCCAAAGTCTACGTCCGCAACGACGCCCGCGAACTGCTGGTCTCGCGTCCGGAATTGCTTCTTCCGATCGCGCAGGTTCTCGCTCGGCGACTGGCCACAGCAACCGATCGCCTTGCCGACTTGAAGAGCGCGTCAACACCAACCGGGCCAGAGTCGCTCGAAGAGCTTTACGGCAGTCTCATCGGCTACGATGATCGTTTCTATTTCTCCGACGCCGGGTGATCGCCAGTAGGGACGTGCGGCCGCGGAAGCACGCGAAACCGCTTCAGCGACGACAGCCGTCACAACAACCGAGCGAAAACGCGGCGAGATTCCGGCGGGAGCACGGCGGCCGCAACGTTGGTGTTTTTGCTTTCTCGGCTAAGTCACGACTATCGCTTGAAAAACGTCCAGCGTGAGTCGGTGCATGACGGCCACCTGACAAGCATTTTCCTTGTCTTTCAACGCTCTGCGGCCAAGTGGGCGAGGGGGTTGGACAACCCGGGGGCATTTGTGGCGAGTCAAGGTCTGCCGCTGAATTTTTTTTTGCAGGCTATGCGGTTCGGCCGCGAAAATACGATTCCGTTGACTCGCAATAGCTTAACCTCGCAGGTCGCTTTGTGGTCGCTCGCGCGGTGGCCGGGTCGGGCAGATTTCCGAGCGATTTTTCGGATCGGGGCATTGCGACATGACCCGGCCTGTGGTTTTCTCTTTCTCATGGTTGGACAACACAGCCAAAGATAAGAACAAGAGTACGGGGCGTTGATCGAGCGTTTTTTACATCTACCTCTGGATTATCCGATCAAAGCCCGAATAATGGCTTTAGGTAAACTTCCCTATCGTTAGGGAAGAACTTCTCGAGTACATCGAACGTTTCAACACGGGACGCTGCGCCGGCGCCATGCGGTCGCGGCGGAAGGGTAACTATGTCTGGTTCCGAGGGATCAGCTTACGCCGGTGATGTATCCGTGCGGATCGCATGGGATGCGCTGGCGACCCAGCCGACGGCCGTACTCGTCGATGTGCGGAGCAAGGCGGAATGGGTGCTGGTCGGCGTACCGGTTCTCTCATCGATCGGCAAAGCCCCTGTTCTTGTCGCTTGGAATGATTTCGGTACCGGTCAGGTGATCCCTGACTTTATTGATCGACTGTCGGCTGCGTTGAACGAGCGGGGTGTGGGCCAGGACGCGTCCCTGTTCTTTCTATGCCGATCGGGTAATCGAAGCCGCCACGCGGCCATCGCGGCGACCGTCGCCGGGTATGCCGAATGCTTCAACTTGGAGCACGGCTTCGAAGGACATCTCGATTCCACCCAGCATCGCGGCACGCCGGGAAGCTGGAAAGCTGAGGGACTACCATGGGAACAATCCTGACGACGAGAACGGACGCCGGCGCCCGCCCACATGGGGCCAACAACCAAGCGGCGGTGTCCATCATCAAGAACAAGGTCGGCGAGGCCGGCGAACGAAAGGAGGCGACTCGGATGGCGAAGCCCGCGGAGGCAGATCAGTGGACCCGCGTTAAGCAACGGCTTCGTTCCGAGTTGGGTGAAGATGTCTTCACCAGTTGGTTCGGCCGCGTCGAGTTCGAGGGCGCCGACGCCGGAACCGTGCGGCTCTCCGTACCGACGCGCTTCCTGAAGTCGTGGATCATGTCCCACTACTACGAGCGGCTTTTGACCCTCTGTAAGGCCGAGCGGAAATCGGTGATCCGTGTCGATCTGACCGTGCGCGGTGCGATCCGGCCCAAGACATCGACCCAGCCCTCCGCCAAGACGGTCGAGACGCCGCCCGCAGTCGCCGCCGCGCCGCGAACCGCGGCTGCGTCCCCACCACGCGGACCTGAGGGACCGGATGGCCACTTCAGCGGCTCGCCGGTTGACGGGCGTTACACCTTCGAGACCTTTTGCGAGGGTGGCGCCAACCGCTTGGCATTTGCCGCCGCCCGCGCCGTCGCCGAGGCCGGATCCGACCGCCTCCACCGGTTCAATCCGCTCTACGTCCATGCCGGCGTCGGACGGGGCAAGACCCATTTGCTGCACGCGACCACCCGGGCGGCGCGGCGGACCGATCCGTCACGCAATGTGGTCTATCTGACGGCCGAGCACTTCATGTTCCGGTTCGTCGCAGCGCTGCGGAACCAGTCGGCGATCCCGTTTAAAGAGAGCCTGCGGACCATCGATCTCCTCCTGATCGACGATATGCAATTCCTGCAGGGCAAGTCGGTGCAACAAGAGTTCTGCCACATGCTCAACGCCCTGATCGACGGGGCACGACAGGTTGTCGTCGCTGCGGATCGGCCGCCCGCCGAACTCGAGACCCTCGACGAACGGGTGCGCTCGCGCCTGAAGGGTGGTGTCGCCTTTGCAATCGGCGCGCCAGATCTCGATCTTCGTCGGCGCATCATCGCCTCGCGCTATCATGTGGCGCAGGAGCACAATCCTGGTCTCGCGATCCCCGAACCGGTGCTCGAATATCTGGCCCAGTCGGTGGTCTCCAACGGCCGCGACCTGGAAGGCGGCCTCAATCGCCTCGTCGCCCAATGGCAGTTCACCGGCCAGCCGGTGACGCTGACCTCGGCCGAGATTACCCTCCGCGATCTGATCGGCGCGCGCGAGCCACGGCGTGTTCGCATCGAAGAGATACAGGTGGTGGTTGCCCGGCACTACAACGTGTCGAAGGCCGATCTGCTGTCGAGCCGACGAACCCGCACCATCGTTCGCCCACGACAGATCGCGATGTATCTCGCCAAGGTCCTGACACCTCGATCGTTACCGGAGATTGGGCGTCGGTTCGGGGGACGCGATCACACGACCGTCCTCCACGCGGTCCGCAAGATCGAAGGCATGATGGCCGGAGACAAGACCCTGGCCGACGAGATCGCGCTGCTGAAGCAATTGATCGACGAATAACGCCGTACCCCAACACGGAGGCCACGGCCGGCGTAGCGGTGGACCGCTGCGCCGGCCTCTTGCGCTTTGGGCGCCGCCGGGCCAATTTCTTTACCCCATCCGGCTGTAACCCGCCGGCTCGTCATTGAAACCGAGGTTCTCCCATCATGCGCGCGACCGTCGAGCGTTCGCACCTCCTGAAATCCCTGAACCACGTCCATCGCGTGGTGGAGCGCCGCAACACGATCCCGATCCTCGCCAACGTGCTGCTGCGCGCCGACGGTAGCCTCACGCTCAAGGCGACCGACCTCGACCTCGAGGTGACCGAAACGGTCCCGGCTGAGATCGCCCAGCCCGGCGCGACGACGGTGCCCGCGCACATACTCTATGACATCGTCCGCAAGCTGCCCGATGGCTCCGAGGTGTCGCTCGATACCGGCGACGGCGCACAGCTCGAGGTCAAGGCAGGGCGCTCGCGGTTCGTCCTGCAGGTGTTGCCGGAAGCGGATTTCCCGGAGCTCACCGCCGGCGATTTTCCCACCCGCTTCACGCTCGCCGCCTCGGCCCTCAAGACCCTGATCGACCGCACCCAATTCGCCATCTCGACGGAAGAGACCCGCTACTATCTCAACGGTATCTACCTGCACATCGTCAATGTCGACGGCACGCCGATGCTGCGCGCGGTCGCCACCGATGGCCATCGCCTCGCCCAAGCCCAGCTCGGTGCTCCGGACGGAATCGATGGCATGGCCGGCGTCATCGTCCCGCGCAAGACAGTTGGCGAGTTGCAGAAGCTGGTCGAGGAGCCGGATGCAGAAGTGATTTTGGAGGTGTCGGATACCAAGATCCGCGCGACGCTGGACGGTGTCGTTCTCACCTCGAAGCTGATCGACGGAACCTTCCCAGACTACGTTCGGGTCATTCCCCAGGACAACGAGAAGATTCTCAAGGTCGACAACGATTCGTTCCGCCATGCCGTCGATCGTGTTTCGACGGTTTCAAGCGAGCGCGGCCGGGCCATTAAGCTGGCGTTGTCCGACGGCCGGGTTGAGCTGTCGGTGAACAATCCCGATTCCGGCAGCGCCAACGAAGAGGTCGCTGCCGACTACGCGACCGATCCGCTGGAGATCGGCTTCAATTCCAAATATCTGCTCGAGGTGTCCGACCAGATTCAAAGCGAAACGGCCGAGTTCCGTTTCGCCGATCCCGGATCGCCGACGCTGATCCAGGACGACGACGACGCCAACGCGCTCTATGTGCTCATGCCCATGCGGGTGTGAGGAGCTTCGACGCTCCCCTTCGTTGCGAAACGGCGACGGTAATCCCGTGGTGTCATCCCTTTGGCGGCACGGAATCGCCGGTTGAAGTTAGCCAGGTTGGCGTATCCGACCTCATCCGCTATGTGGGCTATCGGTCGATCCGTGCTGGCGAGCAGCGCGCAGGCTTGGCCGATTCGCAGTTGGGCCAGATAAGCCGTTAACGTCAGTCGGGTATGGCGGCGGAAGAGGCGGTGAAACCCGGATGGGCTAAGGGCGGCGACCTCGGCGAGCCGAGAAACGGAAATCGGCTCGCGATAATGCGCATGGATATGATCGAGGACCCGCTGGATTCTCGGCTGATCGGGCGAGGTGACGGTCGCCCGACCCGACACCGGTGCAGCGACCGCGGTTCGACCACGGTCGGTGGACAGCAGCGCCAGCACGCTCATCAGCCGCACCAGCCGGTCCGATGCGGACAGATCCGGCAGTTCCTCAATCAACCCCCGCGCGGTCTTTGCGATACCGGGCGAGAACGCTACGCCGCGACCGGCCTCCGCCAGCATCGGTCCGAGTGAGCGCATCTCGGCAAATCCATCAACGAGCCCGCTGGCCCAGTCGCCGGTGAACCACATGACCAGAGCATGGTGCGGCCGTCCGTCGTCGTATCGATCGGCCGAGAACCACGTATGCGGCAGGTTCGGTCCGAGCAGGACCAGATCGCCGTCGTCGTACATCTCGACCGAGTCGCCGATGAAGCGCTGCCCGCGGCTGTTGAGCGTCAGGGTTAGTTCGTATTCAGGGTGATAATGCCATTCGAACGGTATGCCGTCCTCAAGGCGACGATCGAGCAGCGCCCAGGACGCGCCGGGCGGAACGGTCACTTTCTCGAACTGAGGTCGCATGAGACTAGAAAATCCGCTTCACAGGGCGATGGGCGCTCCCAATACGCCATAATCGTATCAGTTTCTGCTGGAAACGGCGCACACAGCTGCGAAAACATGCGGCAACCTGGTTAGCATGAAGAGGAAGGCCGCGCGTGATTGTGGCCGTCAGGGAGGATGATCATGGCAACCGCGACTGCCGAGCCCGAGATTGACGTCCGGGCTGCTGTCAGCGCCTTCAAACGCAGCGTCGAACCGCGTCGGGATGCGCTGAGACAAAGCTTTGCTGAAGTCGGTGACCATATGAGCCGAGCAGCGGACGCCATCCAAGCGGATCAAGCGGCCGGTCGGTCGGTGATCCCGGAGATTGACTACAGCGATATCGCCGCCGGGACGGTGAGCGATGAGACCAAGGCGGCGATCCGCCGGACCGGTTGCGCCATCGTCCGGCAGGTCTACCCCGAAACGGTCGCGAATGACTGGTTTGCCGAGCTCTGCGACTATCTCGACACCAACCACTATGAGGAGCGCGAGGTCGAAAAACGAAGCCTGGACAAATACTTCTCGGCGCTCAAAGCGGGCAAGCCGCAAGTCTTCAACGTCTATTGGTCGAAACCGCAGGTCAACGCACGACAAGGCGAGAGCCTCGCCCGAACGCGGTCCTTCCTCGATCGCCTGTGGCACTACGAGGGCGTCTTCGATCCCGATCTTCAGTGTGCCTATGCCGACCGCGTCCGCCGTCGGGTACCAGGTGACACCACGCTTGGTCTTTCGCCGCACATGGACGCCGGCACAGTCGAGCGATGGATCGACCCGGGCTATCAGGGCGTCTACGAGGCCGTCTTCGCCGGTGACTGGCGGTCGTATAATCCTTTCGACGGGACGCATCGTCTACGCACTGAGGAAATCCCATCCCCGGCGGTTGCTAGTGTTTTCCGCACCTATCAGGGTTGGACTGCTCTCACCCGCCAGGGACCCAGCGACGGCACGCTCAAACTGGTGCCCGTGGCCGAAGGCATCTCCTACGTGCTGTTGCGCGCCCTCCAGGACGATGTCGCCGAGGACGACCTGTGCGGCGCCGCGCCCGGTCGTGCCCTTGGCGTGAGCCGGGAGTGGCATCCGGAGATGATGGAATGCCTCGTCTCCATTCCGGAGGTCCGGCCCGGCGACACCGTCTGGTGGCACACCGACATCTGCCACGCGGTGGCCGACGAGCATACCGGCTCGGAATACGCCAGCGTCATCTACATTGGTTCGGCGCCGGACTGCCCCAAGAACCGTGCCTACCTGCCTCGTCAGAGGGAGGCGTTTCTGGCCGGCAAATCGGCACCGGACTTCGCGGCGATGGACTTCGAGGTCGATTTCGTTGGACGGGCCACCGAAGCCGACTTGACCGACCTCGGCCGCAAGCAGATGGGGTTCTGAGCCGGATCTAGATCGAGCCAGCCTCGACCATGTAGTTGTTGGCGGTACACATTGCCGCGTCGTCTGAGGCGAGGAAGACAACCATCCGCGCGACATAGACCGGGTCGATCAGGTCGGGCAGGCATTGGCGCTGGCGGTGCTGTTCCAGCTTCTCCGGGGTTGCCCAGAGTTCCTTCTGTCGCTCAGTCATGATCCAACCGGGCACCACGGTGTTGACGCGGATACGATGATCGCCGAGATCGCGTGCCATCGTGCGGGTCAGGCCATGGACGGCGGCCTTGGCGGTGGCGTAGGCCGGAAAACCGCCACCGGCTTCCCACCATGAATTCGAGCCGATGTTGATGATCGACCCGCCGCCAGCATCGATCATCCCCGGCGCCACGGCCTGGATGGCGAAGAACATGTGCCGCAGATTGGTGTTCATCCGCTCGTCCCAATAGTCGGCCGTCAGTTCTGTCCAGTCGTGGCGGTCGTCCCGCGCCGCATTGTTGGCGAGTACGGTTGCCGGCCCCAGCGCTGCGACCAGGGCGGCGAAACCAGCCTTCAGCGCACCGATATCGCGCAAATCGCAGATTTCGCAGCGCACTTCCGCGCCCTCGCCGGTCAGTTCCTCGACGAGGTCGCGGCCGCGTGGCTCATCGCGGTCGATGAACCCGACCTTAGCCTTCTGTCCGGCAAAGGCGCGCACGATCTGCTCGCCGATCCCCGATGCGCCGCCGGTCACGAACACGATCTTTCCATTTAGGCTGGGATAGGTGGCAAACGTCATGGGCGTCAGGCTCCGGTTCGCAATCATCGGGGAGAAGGGCCCGTTTTGAGGATTTGACCGCGACGGTCAAGGCCGCGTGCCCGAGCCGGCCAGACAAACTGTCGCGCCCGGGGGCGCGCGGTGGTCTTTTGACTTCGATCAAAGTTCGCCGACGGCCCCGCGCCCATGGTGACGCCGGAATCTTGGGCGCACGGCCAAGGGGGATGCATGGCTGATCCGACCGTCACTCGGAAGTCTTTCACACATGGCGAAATCGGCGTTGCGATTGCCCTTACGGTTCTGTCGCTTTTCTCCCTGATTGTCGCGGGCAAGGCGCATTCGGCCGCCTATTCCTTTCACGCCCTGCTGTTCGCGGCGGCCTCGGCCTATTTCGTCTTCAAGATCATCGATCGCTTCTACCAGCGGCCGGCGGAGCTGCCGCCGCTCGAGATCGACGGCAAGCCGAACTACAACTACGGACCGATCAAATTCGCGACCATCGCGGCGCTGTTCTGGGGTGTCGCCGGCTTCCTTGCCGGCCTTCTGCTAGCGCTGCAGCTCGCGTTTCCGGTGCTCAATTTCGACCTGCCGTGGATCACGTTTGGCCGGCTGCGGCCACTTCACACCTCGGCGGTGATCTTCGCCTTCGGTGGTAACGCGCTGCTCGCCACGTCGTTCTATGTGGTTCAGCGCACCTGCCGGGCTCGCATGGTCGGCGATCTGGCGCCATGGTTCGTCGTTATCGGCTACAATTTCTTCATTCTGATCGCCGGCACCGGCTATCTCCTCGGTATCACCGAAGGCAAGGAATACGCCGAGCCGGAATGGTACGCCGACCTCTGGCTCACGGTCGTCTGGGTGGTCTACCTGCTCGTCTTTCTTGGCACGATCCTGCGCCGGAAAGAGCCGCACATCTATGTCGCCAACTGGTTCTTCCTGGCCTTCATCCTGACCATCGCCGTCCTCCATCTCGGCAACAACGCCGCGATCCCCGTCTCGGTCTTCTCGTCGAAGTCCTACATCGTCTGGGCCGGTGTCCAGGACGCGATGATCCAGTGGTGGTACGGCCATAACGCGGTGGGCTTCTTCCTCACCGCCGGCTTCCTGGGGATCATGTACTACTTCATCCCCAAGCGGGCGGAGCGACCGGTCTATTCCTACCGGCTTTCGATCGTTCACTTCTGGTCACTGATCTTTCTCTACATCTGGGCCGGCCCGCATCATCTGCACTACACGGCCCTGCCCGACTGGGCGCAGACGCTCGGCATGACCTTCTCGATCATGCTGTGGATGCCGTCCTGGGGCGGGATGATCAACGGCATCATGACCTTGTCGGGCGCCTGGGACAAACTCAGAACCGATCCGGTACTCCGCATGATGGTGGTGTCGGTGGCTTTCTACGGCATGTCCACCTTCGAAGGACCGATGATGTCGATTAAGGTGGTCAACTCCCTGTCGCACTACACCGACTGGACCATCGGCCATGTCCATTCCGGCGCGCTTGGCTGGGTCGGATACATCTCCTTCGGCGCGATCTACTGCCTGGTTCCGTGGCTCTGGAACCGCAAAGGGCTGTACTCGCTCAAGCTGGTGAACTGGCACTTCTGGATCTCGAGCATCGGCATCGTTCTCTACATCACCTCGATGTGGGTAGCCGGCATCGCTCAGGGCCTCATGTGGCGCGCCTACAACTCGCTCGGCTTCCTCGAGTACTCCTTCATCGAAACCGTCCAAGCGATGCACCCTTATTACCTGGTCCGGGCGCTCGGCGGACTGTTGTTCGTGATCGGCGCGATCCTGATGGTCATCAACATCTGGAAGACCATTACCTCCGCCGAGGCCTCGGACGTGCCCGCCGCTCGGCCGGCGATGGCACCAGCGGAATAACGGGGAGCACGCACGATGTCAGCTTGGGCCCGGCATAAGATCTTCGAGACCAACCCCATCATTCTCCTCCTGGGGTCGCTCGTGGTCATCTCGATCGGCGGGATCGTGGAAATCGTCCCGCTCTTCTATCTCAAGAACACGATCGAGTCGGTCGACGGTGTGCGGCCGTACACGCCGCTCGAACTTGCCGGTCGCAACATCTACGTCCGTGAAGGCTGCTACAACTGCCACTCGCAGATGGTGCGGCCGCTGCGTGACGAGGTCGAGCGCTACGGCCACTACTCACTCGCCGCGGAATCCATGTACGACCGGCCGTTCCAGTGGGGGTCGAAGCGGACCGGCCCCGATCTCGCCCGAGTCGGCGGCAAGTACTCCGATACTTGGCAACTTGATCACCTGAACGATCCACGGTCGGTAGTGCCGGCATCGATCATGCCCAGCTATCCGTGGCTCGCCGAAACAGAGCTCGAACTCACCTATATCGCTGATGACTTGAAGGTGCAGCAGCGCCTCGGCGTGCCCTACACCGACGAGATGATCGAGAACGCCGCCCGGGACGCGGTGATCCAGGGGACGACCGACCCACTTGAACTCGACGATTTCCTCGCCCGCTACCCGAACACCAATGTCCGCGACTTCACCGGGACGGTGACCGCCAGCGGCCGGCTGACCGAGGCGGACGCGCTGATCGCCTATCTCCAGTCACTGGGGACCGCGGTCGATTTCAACCTCTATGACGACAGCGCCAACATCCGCTGAGGATCACGCCATGTCCGAAACCTATATGGCCCTCGCCGAATTCGCCCAGTCCTGGGGGCTAATCTACTTCGTCGCCATCTTCGTGATCGTCGTCATCATGGTGATGCGACCGTCGCGGAAGCGGGACTATGACCGGGCGGCGCGGTTGCCGCTGAGTGAGGACTGAGAATGGCCGATCCCGAACACAACGAGCCACAAGTCGACTCGGTAACCGGCTACAAGACCACCGGTCACGAATGGGACGGCCTGACCGAACTCAATCAGCCGCTGCCGCGCTGGTGGCTGTGGATCTTCTACGCGACCATTCTATGGTCCATCGGCTACTGGATCGTTTATCCGGCCTGGCCACTCGTTTTTTCCGCCACCAACGGATTCCTCGGTTGGAACTCGCGCACCGCGGTCGATCAGGAGATCGCCGAACTCCAGGACAGCCGCGGACCCATGGTCGACCGCCTGACCAACACGGAAATCGCGGCGATTCGCGACGATCCACAGCTTCTGGACTTTACGCTCGCCTACGGCCGGGCTGCATTTCAGGAGAACTGCGCCCCGTGTCATGGTGCCGGCGGCGGGGGTGCCAAAGGCTATCCCAACCTGATCGATGACGCATGGCTGTGGGGCGGATCGTTCGACGACATCGCTCATACGATCACCTTTGGGATTCGCAACGACAGTCCGGACAGCCGATTCGGCGACATGCCCGCTTTCGGCCGCGACGGGATTCTGACGCCGACCGAGATTCGCGATGTCTCCGAGTACACCCGGTCACTCGGTGGACTGGCTGTTCCAGCGAGCGCAGATCTCGCGGCCGGCGCCCAGATCTACGCGGACAATTGCGCGGCCTGCCACGGCGACGCCGGCGAAGGCGATCAGGAACTCGGTGCACCGAGCGTGCAGGACGCCATCTGGCTCTATGGCTCCGACAGTGAGGACGTGATCGCGACAGTCACCAATGCCCGCAATTCATCGATGCCGGCATGGGGCGAACGCCTCGACCCAACCTCGGTCAAGGCACTGACCTTCTACGTTCACAACCTCGGCGGTGGCGAGTAGCGCGAACTCTCCGATCGGCGGGTAGGCATATCCCGGTAATGGGCGTGCGCCTGCCTGCGACAGCGCTGGACATTTGTTCAGCCACGCTGGACATTTGTTCCAAGTAGATACAATGTCGCCGCCGCGCCTCGGGTACGGGGCGGCACTGAAAGGGAGGAGTTGAATGCTACGATTCGCCAAAGTCGCCGCGGTTGCGGCCCTCATGGGCACGCCTGCCCTCGCCCAGGATGACGTCAACATCACCTTGGTGCCCGGGCTGACCACGGACGCCTTCTACATCACCATGAACAAGGGCGCCCAGGCGGCGGCCGAAGCGCTCGGAATCACCGTCGAGTTCCAGGGCGCCGAAGAGTTCGATCCGGTGCTGCAGACCCCGGTTCTCGACGCGGTCATCGCCCGCGGACCCGATGCAATCCTAATCGCGCCGACCGACACCACGCAGATGATCGAACCGCTACGCCGCGCCGTCGAGGCCGGCATCGCGGTCATCACCGTCGACACCTTCATCGATGATGGCATGTATCAGGATGGAGCCGGCGACGGCGACTTTCCGCTGTCCTATGTCGCGTCCGACAACATCGCCGGCGGCCGCATGGCAGCGCGCTTCATGGCCGATGCGGTCGGCTCGACCGGTAAGGTCTATGTTTCCAACGTTCGCCCGGGTATCTCCACCACCGACCAGCGGGAACAGGGCTTCAAGGAGGAAATGGCGGAGAACTTCCCGGGTATCGAGGTCCTCGACACTCAGTTCAACGAGAACGACGCGTCGCTCGCCGCCTCACAGTTCCAAGCGGTGCTCGCGCGCCATCCCGACGTTTCGGGCGTTTTCGGCGCCAATCTCTTCTCCGCTCTCGGTGCGGGCAACGGCGTCGAAGGTGCGGGCAAGTCCGGTGACGTGACCGTCATTGCCTTCGATGCCCCGCAAAGCATCGTCGACAACATCTCCACCGGGCTGGTCGACGCGGCCATCGCCCAGCATCCGGCCGAGATCGGTTACTTCGGCGTCATGGCGGCCTATGCCGCGCTAACCGGCCAGTCGATCCCGGTGACCATCGGTACCGGCTTCACGGTGATCGATGCCGACAATGTCGGAGACCCCGACATCGCCAAGTTCATCTACTCGGAATAAGCCGATCTCCGACATAAGCACACCGGCAGGGGCTTCGTTTCTGAAGCCCCTGCTGAGCGCCTGGTCTTGGTTGTTTCTTGCGGCCATCCTGGTGTTCTTCGAAACCTATGCGCAGATCGAAACCGGCAACACATTCCTGTTCCGGGTCAACAACATCCAGTCGATCAGCATAGCCGCTTCGCAAATTCTGCTGCTCGCCCTCGGACTGACGCTGGTCGTCGTCGCGGGGCAGATCGACCTGTCGATCGGCTTCACCACCGGCCTGGCGGCGGTCGTGATGGCGCTGGTCATCCGCGCCGCCGGGCCAGATACCGGCTGGGCGATTGTCATTTTCGCCATGCTCGTCGGCCTCGGCGCCGCCGTCGTGGTTGGCTTGATCAATGGGTGGCTGGTGGCGATGCTCAACGTGCCGAGTTTCATCGGCACGCTCGGGACCTATGGCGTCGCGCGCGGCGGCGCGCTGATCGTCGCCGGCGGCGCCACCGTGTCGATCCGCAGCGATGAAGCCCGCGCTTTCGGCAATGGCGACATCCTTGGCGTGCCGGTACCGGTCGTCGTCGCCGGTGTTCTGGCGCTCATCTGCCACTACCTGCTCGCTCACACGAAATTCGGGGTCTACACCTATGCGCTCGGCGCCAACCGGGCGTCTGTCGAGCGCGCCGGCGTCAACGTCAAGCGCCTGCTTATTATCCTCTTCGTCATCTCCGCGGTGACCGCTGGCTTTGGTGGGTTGGTCTACACCGGCCGGTTCTCGGCCGGCGCGGCGAATGCCGGCGAACCGATCCTGCTCTATGCCGTGGCGGCGGTCTTCATCGGCGGCGCGTCGCTGACCGGCGGCCAGGGAACTATCACCGGTACGGTGATCGGCGCTTTCATCATCGCCGTCATCCAGTTTGGCCTCGTCTTCTCCGGCTTACCGCCTTACTGGCAGTTCGTCGCAGTCGGTCTGGTGATTATCGTCGCGGTGCTCGTCGATCAGTCGAAGAGCCGGCTGACGGGAGGATCGTGATGGCCGAAGTGGTTCTCGAGGTCCGCGACCTGGACAAACGCTTCGGCGGCGTCCACGCCGTACGCGACGTCTCTTTCGATGTTCATGCCGGCGAATGTGTTGTGCTTGCCGGCGACAACGGCGCTGGCAAATCGACAGTGATCAAGATGATCTCCGGGGTCTACGACCCGACCGCCGGCGAAGTCCGCTTCCAAGGCAAGGTACTGACCGGTCAGACACCTCATGCAGTCCGCGAATCCGGCATCGAAACGATCTACCAGGACCTGGCATTGGCCGACAATCTCGATGCCGGGCTTAATCTCTATCTCGGCCGGGAACGCAGCCGCCGGTTTCTCGGCCTGCCCTTTGTCGACCGTCGCTCCATGCGCGAGGATGCGATCGATGTCCTCCAGCGTCTCGGCATCGCCATTCCCGACCCGGGCGCGCCGGTCCGCGATCTCTCCGGCGGGCAGCGCCAGGCGATCGCCCTCGCTCGCGCCATTCACTGGAAAGCCAAGCTCGTCATCCTTGACGAACCGACCGCCGCCCTCGGCGTACCGGAACAGCGCGAGGTGATGGCGCTGATCGAACGGATGAAGTCGGAGGGTGTGGCGATCATTCTGATCTCTCACAATCTCCCCGACATCTTCGCTGCCGGTGACCGTATCGTCGTGCTGACCCGCGGGGCGGTGGCCGGTGTCCGCCGTCCGTCGGAGACCGATGATGAGGAGATCGTACGCCTGATGCTCGGAGGCTCGGCGTGACCCAGCCGAACGATAGCTAAAGTCGCCGTCCTCTGTTCCGGCGGCGACGCCCGTTTACTTTGCTGCGATGACCTGAATCTCGACCAGATCGGTTGGTTCGGCGAGGCGCGCCTCAACGCAGGCTCGCGCTGGTGCTTCACCGTCCGGAACCCAATCGTCCCAGATGGCGTTGACCGCATGCCGGTTGCGAATGTCCGAGAGCCAGATCATCGCCGAGACAATGTTGCTCCTGTCGGTTCCGGCCTCGGCCAGGTAGCGATCAATCTTGGCGAGGATGTTCCGGGTCTGGCCCTCGAGATCAAGACTCCGGTCATCAGAGATCTGGCCGGCCAAATAGACCATCGCCGCGCCAGCCGGCACCTCGACCATTTGGCTCATGCGGGTCCCGGTGTGATGGCGCGTCAGCATCGGTGAGGCTACTCCGCCGCCGCACGGGGCGGCTCGAGCCCGGCCTGACGCATAATGTCGGCGACCTTGGCCGAGAGCACGTCGATTGTTTTGTCGCGTGCCGCCTTGCCGGCTTCAAGGTCGGCCGCCGTCGGCTCTCCGTTGATGCCACCGGAATCCGGATGGATCGCATACCGCGAGCGCAGCTTGTACCAGGGCTTGTCGATCTTGAAGTCGGCGGCGCGGTCGGGATGGTAGGCCGCACCGGTCACCGCGGCCACCTCGGTCTCGCCCTGGTCGGCATGATGAATCCCGGTCAGGCCGGCTTCGGTCCACCAGTTCCAGCAAGCGAGTTCCGCGTCCGGATAAGTCTCCCAGACCGTCCAGAAGGCGAGTTCGCACGGCCCCTTGTTGGCGCCGTGGCCACTGATGAAGATGAGGCGACGGAAGCCGTGAAAACAGAACATGGCCGCGATCTCGCCAACGACCAGCGAAAACGTCGCTGGCTTCAACCCGATGGTGCCGGGATACTCCCGCATCTCGTCGGCGAAGCCATAGGGCATGCCTGGCGCCAGGATCGCTCCGGTCCTCTCGCAGATTGCGCGGGAAAAGAATTCAGCCGTATCGATGTCGACGCTCAGCGACAAATGCGGCCCATGGGCCTCGATCAGGCCGATCGGTATGAGCACCGGCAAACGCCGGTCGAGCGCGTCGACCTCCGGGTTTGTCAGCCGCTTCCACTCGATCACCATGGGGGCCTCCGGCTTGCACATTCGTTCTTCATGTTGCAATAATGTAGTCAGGCTTTCAAGGGCACCTGGGCGCCATCACCTTCATGCAGAGCCAGCACCGCCTCCACCGTCGTCTCGTCGCTCACCAGCACGTCGACGAGGCCGGTCCGCAGCGCGCCGGTCAGGATATCGACCTTGCGCGGACCGCCGGAGGCGAGCACTAGCGATTTCAGGGATCGCAAGTCCTCAAGGCCCGGCCCGACCAGTTGGCGGTTGATCGGATGATCAACGGCGCGACCGTCGATGTCGATGAACGTTCCGAGGAAGTCGCCGACCGCGCCGGCCGCAACGATGTCATCGATTCGGACGTTCTTCGGTAGGCCGTGACGGACCAACAGGGAATCGTCACTGACATTGCCGACCGCGAAGCAGGCCAGATCCGAGGCGAGAATCGTCGACAGGACGGACGAGAAGAAGTGCTGACCGGCGAGCATGTAGCGCGCCTCGGGCGAGTCCACGTAGATCGGCGCGGTCATGTAGCGGCGTTCGGCGCCGAGCATGCGGCCGAGTTTGGCAATGATTTCAATGGAGTTCTCCTCGGCCGAATGCGGTAGCGTACCGAGCAGGGTGACGATCACCGCCTCATTACGCGCCACCGGATCGAGGAAGCGCAGCATCTCCTTGATTGTCTGCCCCCATCCGAAACCGAACACCGTTTTCTGCGGGTCGGCTATTTGGCCGCCCACGTAACGCGCCAGCCCAGCGGCAATCATGACATGGCTGCGGGCCGGATCGGCCGGACTGGGTACGACGATCGCTTCGCGCACGCCAAACGCTCTGGTGACACGCTGTTCGAGTGCCAGGCACGATGCCAAGGGCGACGTCACCTGAATCTGAACCAGCCCCTGCCGCCGACATTCGGCCAAAGCACGATTGATCCGAAACCGGGAAACGCCCAGCGTCTCGGCGATGTCGGCCTGGGTCTGTTCCTCGATGAAATAGAGCCACGCGGCGCGCAACATGAGCGAGCGATCCTCGTCGGCCAGCGTCGCCGCCAACATGGCTTCATCCTCGTCTAGATCGATCTGGGCCACGGCTTCCTCATCGCAATTTTGTTGTTGTGTCTTTACAAATGTGCTAACTGAACGTCAAATGACATTGTCCGGTGTCGGGCCCGCGATCCGGTGCTGATTCTGGACCATGGTTTCAGAAGGAGGAGGAATCCGGTGACCAAAGCAAGACGCGCCTCGCTGGCAATCGCCGCCCTGTTTGCCGTCGCCCAGCCGGCCGCGGCCGCGACCGAGGTCAACATCCTGGCCTTCGCGCCGGGCTTCGCCTGGGCCGACATGTTCGGACCGTCGGGAACCGAGAAAACCGATAAGCTCCGCGCCTTCGAAGAGGCCGAGGACATCATCGTCAATATCGAGTTTGCCGACGAAGAGACCGCCCGACAGAAGGTGCTGCTCGATCTGGTCAACGGCACCGGTACATACGATCTGGTGATGCTGGGAAGCGACGGGGCCGTCCAGACCTTCAGCTACGCCGGCTACCTCGAACCGCTCGACGGCTATCTGGAAGCCGGTGCCGATTACTTCGATCCCAATCAGGTCTATCCCCAGTTTCTCGATGCCAATCGGGTCGAGGGCCAGCTCTGGGCGCTGCCCTATTACTCGTTCGGTTCCGGCGTGATCTACCGGAAGGACCTGTTTGACAAGTATGGAATCGAGGAATTCCCCAAGACCGTCGACGAGATGGAAGCGGCGCTGCAGACCATCAAAGCCGGGCTCGAGGCCGACGGCGTCGACAACGTCTACGCCCTAACGATGCGCGGCGCGCCGGGCGAAGAGCCGAGCCTCGATCTCTCCGGCTTCGTCTATGCAGACGCCGGTTACCCGGCTTGGTTCGAGGGAGGGCCGACGACACCGGACGCGATCCGCGAGACGAAGGCCAGACCGCTGTTCAACAGCGAGTTCCGCGACGGGTTCGAGACCTTCGTCAACTGGTCGCGCGAGTTCGGGCCGCCCGGGATCGCCACCCATACCTGGGTCGACATGATGAACCTCTACGGCCAAGGGCAGGCG
This sequence comes from Bauldia sp., assembly GCF_965232525.1. Lineage (GTDB taxonomy): Bacteria > Pseudomonadota > Alphaproteobacteria > Rhizobiales > Kaistiaceae > Bauldia. The sequence continues at coordinate 628,420 of NZ_OZ246980.1, forward strand.
GTCGTGCTGATGCCATCGGCGATCAACGGCTTCGCGGCGCTCGGCGGCACCGAAGACGAGAACGTGCGGGATCACACCGCCTTCGCGCCCAGCCCGGTCGGCGAATCCGGCAAGCCGGTGCAGAGCTTCTGGACGTTCTCGGTGGGGGTCAGCGCCTTCTCCGATAGCAAGGACGAAGCCTACAAGACGCTCGCGTTCCTGACCGGCGAGCAGGCGATGCAGGGCTTTGCGGAATCGATCGGCTGGCCGTACAGCACCTTCCCGTCGATCACTCAGGGCGAGGTGTTGAAGGCCAAGTGGCCGGCCGAGTTGCTCGATCAGGTCGAGGCGTCCTACGAACAGGCCGACCCGCACTACTTCCCCTACATTCCCGAGCTCAGCGCGTTCATGGAGCGGATCGGGACCGCGGCGTCGGAGGCGATCTCCGGTGAGAAGACCGTCGACGAAGCTCTCGACGACCTGCAGGTCTGGGCCGAGGAGCGGATGGAACGCGCTGGCTACTACGATTGATGCCTGATATGCGGCCGGAGATCGACTACGCTCCGGCCGCATATGATCAGCGCCACGCTTACCCATAGCCGGACGACCCTGCCGTTGACCTGGCGCTTCTGGTTCGTTGCACCGATGGTCGTCGCCCTGGCCTCGGTCGTGCTGTTCCCCACGGTCTATCTGTTCTGGATGAGCGCCCAGCATTGGCTGGTGATCGACCCCGACGTCTACTTCAACGGGGTCGACAACTATTCGCGCCTGCTCTTCTCCAACGACCTCTGGCAATCGATCCGGGTGACCGGCATTTACCTCCTATTCAGTACCGGCGTGATGCTGGCAATGGGACTGGGCCTGGCGCTGAGCTTCTCCAACGCCGCCAAATCCGGATGGCTACGAGTCCTCGTGGTGATGCCGTTGGTCATTCCGCCGGTCGTCGCGGGCTTCACCTGGCGGTTCCTGCTGAACGGCGAGATGGGTTTCATCGGCGCGTTCCTGTTGCCGTCGATCGGCTTCGAAGCCAACATGCTCGCCAACCCGACCGGGGCGATGGCGTCCATCGTCATCGCCGATGTCTGGAGCCGGACGCCGTTCATCTTCCTCATCCTACTCGCCGCATTACAGGGCGTGCCGCGGGAACTCTATGAAGCCGCCCGCATGGACGGCGCGACAACGATCGACGAGTTCTTCAACATCACCCTGCCGATGCTGCGCGGCGCGATCATCGTTGCGGTGCTGTTCCGGCTGGTCGACGCCATCAACACCTTCGAGCTGATCTTCGTCATGACCAAGGGCGGGCCAGGGCGCTCGACTCAGGTTCTGTCGATCTTCGGCTGGCGGACCGCATTTCAGGAGCTCGACTTCGGCCAGGCCGCCGCCCTCGGCGTTCTGATGCTGGCGATGGCGCTAACGGTAGCGGTGCTCATGTTCCGTCGCTTCTTGCGCTCGGCGGAGGGGCGATGACGCGCTCGACCACCAGCCACGCGCGCCTGATGCGGATCATCCGCGCCGCCTTTCTGTCCGTCACCGGCGTCTTTGTCGTGTTTCCGTTAGTGTGGCTGGCGCTCGGCTCACTCAAGACCCGGCACGAAGCCCTGGCGGTGCCGCCAAGCCTCGTGTTCACGCCGAACTTCGAAGCCTTTGAGAAGATCGTCGCTGGCGGAGTCGTCCATGCCTTCTTCAACAGCCTGACCATCGCCCTCACCAATGTCGTGCTGGCGCTGCTGATCGGCGTGCCTGCCGCCTATGCGCTGTCGCGGATGCGAGGCGCGGTGCAGGAAAACCTGTCGTTCTGGGTGCTGTCGATCCGCATGGCACCGCTGTTTGCCGTCATTCTCCCCCTTTACGTGCTGTTCAAGGCTGTTGGATTGCTCGACACGCGTTTCGCTGTCGCGCTTGCTCACCTCAGCCTCACCCTGCCGCTGACCGTCTGGCTGATGATGACCTACTTCCGCGGTCTGCCGCAGGAGCTTGACGATGCCGCCATGCTCGACGGCGCCAACGCGTGGCAGACCTTGACGCAGGTCATCGTGCCGATCGCCCGGCCGATGATCGCGTCGGTGGCCGTCATCGTGTTCATCTTTTCGTGGAACGAATTCCTGCTCGCGTTCTTCCTGACCGCGCGCGACGCGCAGACGGTTCCGGTGGTGGTCGCTGGCCTGGCTGGCACCATGAGCTTCGACTGGCCGCTGATCGCCGCAGTGTCGATCTGCTCGATGATCCCCGCGTTCCTGTTTGTCGGCATCGCGCAGAAGCACATCGTCGTCGGGCTCGCCAGCGGGGCGGTGAAGTAGGCGAAGGAGCGGATAATGGCCGAGACGTCAGCCTCGCCACACGTGGTGATCACCGGGAGCGCCAGCGGTATCGGCGCGGCGATGGCCGTCCATTTCCTTGATCAGGGCTGGCTGGTGACCGGCATCGATCGCCGACCGCCAGCAGCGAACATGACCGCGGACGGGCTCCGCTTCGTCGATGCCGATGTCACCGACGCGGCCGCCATGGAGGCAGCGATGCGCGATGCCTGGAACACGGCCCCGGTTCAGGCGGTGATCGCCAACGCCGCGATCACCGACCCCGACCATCGCCATGTCGTCGATCTGCCACCAGAGACATGGCGGAACATCCTTCACATAAACGTCGATGGGGCGTTCCTGACCGCGCGAGCAGCGGCGCCATTCATGACGGCGCAACGGTACGGCAACCTCATCTTCGTAACCTCATCGCTCGCCCGCCTCAGCGATGCCCGGGCGGGCGACGCACCCTATTGCACCTCCAAAGCGGCTATCGAGATGCTGTCGCGGGTTCTCGCCGAAGAGCTTGCGCCGGCGGGCATCAACGTCAACACGCTGTTTCCGTCGGTCAAGATCGACACCGGCTTCTTTGCCCACCTGAGCGAAGCCGAGCGCGCCGAGTTGGCGCCGCCGACGCTCTTGAACGAGACCGCCTTGTTTCTCGCCATGCAGCCGCCCGGCGCCGTCTCTGGTCGTTCCCTTGATCAGCAGCGCTGGGACACCGACACTGACTATCGGACCGCGTGGCAATCGGGACGGAGGGACACGCTGTGACGAATTCCTGTCTTCTGGCAGCGACCGCCACCCGACCGGAGGTCGAGGCGTTCGTTGCCGACTGTCCGTTCGCGATCCTGCCGGTCGGCTCGACCGAGCAGCACGGACCCCATCTGCCGCTCGACACAGACAACCGGATTGCCGAGCGGATCGCGTGGGAGACAGCCAGGCGAAGCGCCGGCCTCGTGCTGCCGACCCTGCCGATCGGTTACGCCTGGGTGTGGACCGGCGTTCCAGGCACTCTCACCCTGCGGTTCGACACCTACCGGGCGATGATCCGCGACATCGCCGAAAGCCTTGAGTCCTGGGATATCAAGGCGGTGTTCGTCATGTCCGGCCACGGCGCCAATCCCCAGGTGATCAAGCACGCGATCCGCGAAGAAATCCACGGCCGGTCCAATATCAAAGTATTGAACGGGCTCTATAGCGGCATCGACGCAATGCTGGCCGAGGCCGACTCGGAGCAATGGCACAACGACATCCATGCCGAAGAGATCGAGACGTCGCTGATGCTGGCGATCGCGCCGGACCTCGTCCACATGGACCGCGCCGCGCCTGACTATCCTGATGTGCCGGCCGACTACGGCAAGTCCGAGCTGTCGATGGGACATATGATGCGGAGCGGCGTGTTCGGCGATCCGACTGTCGCGACGGCGGAAAAAGGCCACCGCTGGATCGCCCTTGCGGCAGAGCGGTCAGCAGAACTCTGGCTGTCGTTTCTGACGCGGCACGGCCTGCGACCACCCGATCCGATCGAATGAGAGACCGCGGCTTCCTCGGCATCGATCTCGGTACATCGGCGGTCAAGGTCGTCGTCCAAGACGAGACCGGAACGGCCGTGGCAAAGGCGCGCGTCCCCTACGAAACCACGACACCGCAGGCGAACTGGGCGGAACAATCGCCCGAGGACTGGTGGACCGCGACATGTACCGCGGTACGCGCGGTGCTTGCCGATCTTCACGACAGCCTCGATATCGCGGCGGTCGGTCTTTCGGGGCAACTCAACGGCTTCGTCCTGCTCGACGGGGATAACCGACCGCTCCACGATGCGGTGATCTGGCTCGACCTGCGCGCTACCGATGAAACCGCGCGGATCGTCGCCTCCGCCGGCGCGCGGATCGGTGCGGTGACCGGCAACACCCTGACGCCGATCGCGGTGCTGCCGAAACTCGCCTGGTTCCACAAACACCGGCCTGAGCTGATGGGTCGGGTCAAACGCGTGGCCTTGGTCAAGGACATGCTTCTCCTGCGCCTGACCGGAGTCCTGGTAACGGACCCGTCCGACGCTGTGTCGACCGCAATGGCCAGCCTTGTCGGCACCCGGTGGCAGCCGGATCTCTGCGAATATGCCGGCATAACGCCGGAACAAATGCCGGAGATCAGGCCATCGCCGGAAATCGTCGGGACCATTCTGCCGGCGGCCGCTGAACAAATCGGGCTCCCCCCCGGCACGCCGGTCGCCACTGGAGCCGGCGATGTCGCTGCGCTCGCCGTGGGATGTGGGGCCGTCAAGGCGGGCCGTGTTGCCGTAACACTCGGAACCGCCGGCCATGTGGTCGCAGACGCCACCGGCCATCGCAGCCCGGAACCCGGAGCCGTCTGGCAGATTCCCCACGCCGTACCCGGACATGATCTGTGGCTGGGACTGGTGATGAGCGGCGGCCTGAGCCTCGCCTGGATGCGGACACTGCTTGGAGCGGGCGGGCAGGCGAGCCCGGACTATGCCGCGCTGGAAGCGCTGGCACGTCAGTCGCCGCCGGGTGCCGATGGCGTCACGTTCCTGCCCTTCCTCGAAGGCGCATCGACGCCCTACGACCGGCCCGATGCCCGGGCCTCGTTCCACGGCCTGAATTCCACCCACGGTCCCGGCGATCTGGTCCGCGCCGTGCTCGAAGGCGTTGCCTTCAATGTCCGCCAATGCGTCGGGCTGTTCGAGACGCTGGGGATGACCGTCTCGGAGGTCCGGCTGGCGGAAGGCGGCGCGCAACTGCCGCTGTGGTGTCAGATCATCGCCGACACCCTGGGGACACCGGTCCAGCTGGTGGAGGAACTCGACACCTCGGCGGCGGGCGCCGCCATCATCGCCCGCGCCGGGGCGCGCGACGTCCCCCTCGGCGAGCTGGCCGAACGTCTCGTGCGGATGGGCCAATCGTTCGAGCCCAACCCGGAGACTGCAAACATCATCAAAGATGCCTATCAATGCTATCTGGCGCTCTGCGACCGGTCGCTGGCGCCGTAGGCGCACTCCAACCCGCGCGCGCACGCGCGCGCTGACCAGGATCCGCATTCCTGTCCACGCGGATCGGATCCCCGCCATTGACAGGGCTTTTTCCAATCCTAAATGCGAATAAGTCGCAATCGCATTGACAGGTGCGACTGATTCGCATACGCATTTGCATATCGTGCAGTTCGCTTGTTGGAAGGAGTGTCTATCCGTGCGTGTCCTGAAGTTTGGCCTGGCGCTTGCCACCGGCATTGGGGTTCTTGTCGGCCTCGCCCCCACGAATGCCGACCTACGCGCCGAAAGCGCACCGTTGGCCGTCGTTGCCACCACCGGCATGATCGCCGACGCCGCGCGCCAGGTCGGCGGCGACCGCGTCGACGTCAAAGCCCTGATGGGTCCGGGCGTCGATCCCCACGCTTACCGGCAGACGCGGACCGACATCGCCGCCATGGCCGGCGCCGATCTCGTGCTGTGGCATGGGCTCTATCTCGAGGCACAGATGGAGGACTTCCTCCGCGAGCTCGCCGAGAGCCGGAATGTCGTCGCCGTCGCCGAGACCCTTCCCGACACTGTTCTGATCGGTCACGACACCTACGTCGACAAATACGACCCCCATGTCTGGATGGATCCCGCGCTGTGGTCGGACGTGGTGATCGCTGTTCGCGATGCACTGATCGATACCCATCCCGAAGACCGCGCCGTGTTCGAAGGCAATGCGGCGCGTCATCTTGAGAACATCGAAGCGCTTGCCGACTACGCGTCCGATGCGCTCGGCTCTGTACCGACCGCCGGCCGGGTTTTGCTGACCGCCCATGACGCATTCAACTATTTCGGCTCGGCCTACGGGTTCGAAGTGATTGGGATTCAGGGCATCTCGACGGAGAGCGAGGCCGGCCTCAATCGGATCGCCGAGTTGGTCGACCTGCTTGTCGACCGGCAAATCGGTGCAGTCTTCGTCGAGTCGTCTGTGTCAGACCGTAACATCCGCGCCCTCGTCGAGGGGGCGGCTGCCAGAGGGCACGATGTCATTGTCGGTGGCGAGTTGTTCTCCGACGCCATGGGTACCGACGGCACCTACGAAGGCACCTATCTCGGCATGATCGACCACAACACGACGACCATCAGCCGCGCGCTTGGCGGCGACGCGCCCGAACGCGGCATGAACGGCCGACTCTCGGCAGGAAGCTAGGGGACGACGACACCATGTGTGCTGCCACTGTCGAACTGATTGCCGCCGGAGGCCGGACCATCGCACCCAGGGATCTAACGGACAGCCCCCTGGTCGTTCGGGGCATGACCGTGTCCTACGGCGATAAGCCAACGATCTTCTCCGTCGACATGACCGTCCCACCGCGGAGCATGATGGCGATCATCGGTCCTAACGGCGCCGGCAAGTCCACCTTGATGAAGGCCGCACTTGGCATCGTCCCGCGACTCTCCGGAAACGTTGAAGTCTTCGGCACGACCCTCGCCAAGGCACGACGGCGGGTGGCGTATGTGCCGCAGCGGGCGTCGGTGGACTGGGACTTTCCGACCCGGGTGATCGATGTCGTGGTCATGGGGCTCTATCGCCAGCTCGGGCTGCTCGGAGCCGTCCGCCGCCGCCATGCCGAAGCGGCACGTGCAGCGCTCGACCGCGTCGGGATGGCCGACTTCGCCACCCGGCAGATCGGTCAGTTGTCCGGCGGCCAGCAGCAGCGCGTTTTTCTCGCCCGGGCCCTCGCCCAGGACGCCGACCTCTATCTCCTCGACGAACCGTTCGCCGGTGTCGACGCGGCGACCGAACGCGCGGTCATCGATGTCCTCAAATCGCTGAAAGCCGACGGCCGGGCGGTCGTCTGTGTCCACCACGACTTGGCTTCAGTAATCGACTATTTCGATGAGGTCCTGCTCCTCAACGTGCGCGAGATCGCCGAAGGGCCGGTCGCGACCACGTTCACGGCCGAGAACCTCCAGGCGACCTATGGCGGCCGCCTCGCCACGACCCATATCGAACAGCTGAAGCTGCCTGCCTGAGAGCGGCCATGCTGGACGCTCTCCTCTTGCAACTCGGTTACAACGCGGCTCTCGTCACGATCGGCGCGACCCTGCTCGGCATCGCCGCCGGTACATGCGGGACGTTCCTCTTTTTGCGCAAACGCGCCCTGGTGAGTGACGCGGTCGCGCACGCGACGCTCCCCGGCATCGGCCTCGCCTTCATATTCATGGTGATGCTCGGCGGCGACGGGCGCAATCTTCCGGGCCTTCTCATCGGCTCAGCGGTTACCGCCGGCCTCGGCCTCGTCCTGGTGGAGTGGATCGCGTCGCGGACACGCCTGGCGGAAGACGCAGCAATTGGAGCCGTATTGTCCGTGTTCTTCGGCTTCGGCGTTGTGCTCCTGACCGTCATCCAGACCATGAGCAGCGGCCGCGCCGCCGGCCTCGAGGGTTTTCTGCTCGGTTCGACGGCGGGGATGCTGTTCCAGGACGCGGTGGTCATCGCGGTGTGTGGCGCGCTCGCGCTCGCGGCCGTCATCCTGCTCCGGCGACCGATGACGCTGGTGGCCTTCGATGCCGAGTTCGCCGCGGCGTCAGGGACGAATGTGCGCCGCATAGATCTTGCAATGATGGGATTGGTGATGGCGGTCACGGTCATCGGGCTGAAGCTGGTCGGCCTGATCCTCGTCGTCGCCCTGCTGATCATCCCGCCGGTGACGGCGCGCTTCTGGACCGACCGGACCGACCGACTGCTGGCGATGTCGGCCGTTGTCGGCGGGGCGTCGGGCTATGTCGGCGCGGCGTTGTCGGCGGCGTCGCCCAACGTCCCCACGGGTCCGATCATCGTCCTGGTCTGTTTCGGACTGTTCGCGCTTTCCCTCCTTTTCGCCCCAAACCGCGGGATTCTGGCGGCTTTGCTGCGCCATCACCGCTTCCGCCTCGACGTCCACCGCCGCCAGGGACTGCTTGCGCTGGCGCGCGGCGAACCCATCTTCGATCGCCTGACGCTTTCTACCTTGCGCCGGGCCGGCCTGATCCGTCGAGACCGGGTCGCAACCGACAAGGGGCGGGCCGCGGCAGCACGCGCGCTTCGCGACGAGAAGCGCTGGGAAGTGGCGCGCGCCATCCACCGCGACGAGGCAACCTTCGGGCGCTATGACGGCTTAATGCCAATCGAGGCGGTGTTCACGGCCGATGAGATTGCGGACATCGACCGGCGGATCGGTGGGCCGGCGCCGGCATCGGAGAGCGGCTCATGAGCGCCGAATTCGTCCAGATCAGCCTGACCTCGCTGCTGATCGGTACGCTTGCCGCGATCGCATGCGCGCTCCCCGGAAATTTCCTCGTCCTGCGTCGCCAGGCGCTGATCGGCGATGCGATCAGCCATGTCGTCCTACCCGGCATCGTCGTCGCGTTCCTGCTCACCGGCGTGGTGTCGACCTGGCCGATGATGTTCGGTGCGGCCGGTGCGGCCATTGTCGCCGTGGTGTTGATCGAAGCAGTCCGGCGGCTTGGCCGGATCGAGCCCGGCGCGGCGATGGGCGTGGTGTTCACCGCCATGTTTGCCGGCGGGGTCCTGCTGCTGGAACAAAGCGATACCAGCGGCGTCCACCTTGACGTGGAACACGCGCTCTACGGCAATCTGGAGAGCCTGATCTGGCTCTCGGCCGATGGATGGGGATCGCTGGTCGATCCCATGGCACTCGCCATGCTGCCGCCGGAACTTCCGCGGATGGCGGTCACCGCGGCGATCATCGTCGTCCTGACCGTGGTGTTCTGGCGCCCACTGAAGCTCTCGACCTTCGATGAGGGGTTCGCAGGGACGCTCGGGATCCCGACGACTCTCCTCAGCTTCGGACTCGTGGTCACAGCGGCTGTCGCAGCCGTCGCCGCGTTCGACGCGGTCGGTTCGATCATTGTCATCGCCATGTTCATCTGCCCGCCGGCGGCCGCACGGCTGATGACCAATCGTCTTGAGGCGCAGGTTCTTTGGAGCGTCGTTTTCGCAGTCGTCTCTGCCGTACTGGGCTATGTGCTGGCTGGCTACGGCCCGTTGTGGATCGGCGCCAGCGATGCGGTGAGTGCAGCCGGGATGATCGCCACGGTTTCCGGTGTGATCCTCGGGCTGGCCTGCCTGTTTGCGCCGCATCGTGCCCGCATTGGCGCACCGCGCGAGGCTGAGTCATAGCCGCTTGGCGGCCAATCGCTAAAATCCTATCGAAATCCGCAAGCCGATCTTGACGGGCTTGCGCTTCACTCCGCCACGCCAAGACGAGCGGCGCCAACGCCGCCGGGGAGCGTGTCGGACCATGTTACGCGTGAAGACCTACATCGCGCCGAGCCCGATTGCCGGGATCGGTCTGTTCGCCGCCGAGCCGATCCGCTGCGGCGAGCTCATCTGGAAGCGGGACGAGCAGTTTGACCGGGCGTACGATCTGCGCGACCTGCCGCGGGATTCGTTGCTGCGCGACACCCTGCTGCACTACGGATACCGGCCGGGTTCTGATCCCGTCTACGTATTGTGTGGTGACGACGCCCGGTTCATGAACCACGCGGATCGGCCCAACGCCGACGATGTCGGCGACCTGACCATCGCCTGCCGCGATATCGCAGCCGGCGAGGAAATCACCTGCGACTATGCCAGGTTCGACGCGGGCTTCGCCGAGCGCGACTTCGCTCGGAGCACCGAAGCGGCCTAAGTCGCCCGGAAATGCTTCGACAGTTTCAGCCCCTGAGCCTGGTAATGCGAGCCGATGTCCTGGCCGTAGAGGACCTGGGGCCTTTCCAGCATCCGTTCGTAAACGAGCCGGCCGACTGACTGGCCATGCTCGAGGATGAACGGCACTTCGTGCGAGCGAACCTCGAGAACAGCGCGACTGCCCGCGCCTCCGGCTGGCGAATGGCCGAAACCAGGGTCGAAGAAGCCGGCGTAGTGGACGCGGAACTCGCCGACCAGCGGATCGTAGGGCACCATCTCCGCTGCATAATCGGGCGGCACATGGACGGCTTCGTTCGACACCAGGATGTAGAACTGGTCGGGATCGAGCACGAGTTCCTCGCGCCCGTGCGTCGTCAGGGGGTCCCAGAAATCGATGACATCGTAGGCATCGCGACGATCGACATCGATCAGTCCGGTGTGACGTTTGGCCCGATAGCCGACAACGCCCTCGCGACCGAGATCGATCGAAAGCATGACCCCGTCGGCGAGGCGCAGATCATCGTCGACCAACGGCGTTTCCGCGTGAACCGCGCGGAGCGCCGTGTCGTCGAGCCGGGCGTTGCCGCGACGAAACCGAACTTGGGATAATCGCGATCCGGCACGGACGATAATCGGAAAGGTTCGCGGGCTGATTTCCAGGTAGAGCTGTCCGGCATAGCCGGCAGGGATCGTATCGAACTCCCGGGCACGGTCCGTGATCACCCGCGTGAAGACATCGAGTCGCCCGGTCGATGATTTCGGATTGGTCGCGGCCGCGACATCGTCCGGCAGGGCCAACGCCTCCATCAACGGGACGATGTAGACCCCTCCGCTGCGTCCGGGTTCGAGCAGCGCGCCCGTCGTCAGGTCAATTTCATGCAGCTTCAGCGCCTCGATACGCTCGGCAACCGTGGTGCCCGGTCCCGGGAGGAAGCTTGCGCGAACGCGGTAGGCGACGGGGCCCAGGCGCAGATCAAGACTGGCCGGCTGCACCTGGCCGTCGACGAACGGCTCCGGCGTTCTGATCTGCCCCCTTTTCGCCAGATCCTGAATCCAGTGACCCGGCAGAATCCCGCTTGGCTGACTATCCCCCATCACCCCCTCGTCGCTCGCGTCGGTGGCTTAGCTTATGTGGCAATTGACGCCAACCGCGTCGCCCTCTATGACACGGTTATCCCGTGGTCATTTGAGCCGGCCGGCTTGCAGCCACGTAAAACAAATCGCTAAAAGGCCGGAGGGGCGAAGGCTCCGACCCGGCCAAGCGGCCGGGTTTTTTGTTGGAGTCGACACAATGGGACAGGCTGACGATATCGCGGCAACGAAGATGAAACCGGCGACCGCGTTGGTTCATGGCGGCACGGCTCGGTCGCAGTTCGGGGAAACCTCCGAGGCGATTTACCTGACGCAGGGCTACGTCTACGAAACCGCCGAGCTGGCCGAGGCACGCTTCAAGGGCGACGACCCGGGCCACGTCTACTCGCGCTATTCCAACCCGACCGTCGCCATGTTCGAGGAGCGCATGCGGCACCTCGAGGGCGCCGAGGCAGCCCGCGCGACCGCGACTGGCATGGCCGCCGTCAACACCGCGCTGATGGCGTCGCTGTCGGCCGGTGACCACATCGTCGCGGCGAAGGCGCTGTTCGGGTCGTGCCGGTACATTATCGAAGACCTGCTGCCACGTTTTGGCGTGCGATCGACCCTTGTCGACGGCACCGATCTCAGCCAGTGGCGGCGCGCGGTCCGCAAAGGCGAGACCCGGGCGTTTTTCCTCGAGAGCCCGACCAACCCAACCCTCGAGATTATCGACATCGAAGCCGTCGCGGATATCGCGGCGCCCCTCGGAGCCCGGGTCATCGTCGACAACGTGTTCGCGACCCCGTTGCTGCAACGGCCTCTGGAACTCGGTGCCGATGTGGTCGTGTACTCGGCAACGAAGCACATCGACGGGCAGGGCCGCTGCCTCGGTGGCGTGATCCTCAGTACCGAGAAGTTCATCGACGATGTGCACACGCTCCTCAAGCACACCGGGCCAAGCATGAGCCCGTTCAACGCCTGGGTCCTGCTCAAGGGCCTCGAAACACTGCCTCTGCGGGTTGCGCATCAGACCGCTTCGGCGGCGACGCTCGCCGATCGGATCGCGGAACACCCGGCGGTCGTTCGCACCCTCTATCCGGGCCGGTCCGATCACCCTCAGGCGGAACTCGCGGCGCGGCAAATGACCGGTAGCTCGACCCTGATCGCCTTCGAAGTGAAGGGCGGAAAGGCAGGTGCTTTTGCAGTCTCGAACGCACTGAATCTTATCAAGATGTCGAACAATCTCGGCGATGCCAAGAGCCTCATCACCCACCCCACAACCACCACCCATCAGCGCCTTACCGACGAGGCCCGCGCCGAACTGGGTATCACCGACGGGCTGTTGCGTCTTTCGGTGGGGCTAGAGGACGTCGGCGATCTGTGGGCTGATCTATCACAGGCTCTGGACCGCGCGACCTGACGGCCCACCGCGCGGATTGACGCCCCGGCCTGCCGTCGCCTATTCGTCTGCGGCAGGAGAATGCGTATGTACCAGGCCACCACCCAGCAGATTCAGGTCACCGTCGAGCCGAGTTTCGTGGAGTCTGAATCCGCCCCGGAAGAGGGGCGGTACTTCTGGGCCTACACCATCGAAATCGCCAATCTCGGCGATCATGTCGTGCAGTTGCGGGAGCGACATTGGCAGATCACCGACGGAAACGGGCGGACCGAGGAGGTGCGCGGTGCGGGCGTCGTGGGAAAGCAACCCGTGCTGCAGCCGGGTGAGCGCTTCTCCTACACCAGCGGATGCCCGTTGCCGACCAACTCGGGGATCATGGTCGGGAGCTACCGGATGCAGAACGCGGAAGGCGAAACCTTCTCGATCGCGATCCCGGCCTTCTCCCTGGACGTTCCCGACGAGCCGCGAGTCGTCAACTGACCGCCGACACGCGCGACAGAACACCATCCCACACCGCAAGACCTGCATCGAGGGCGGCTGTCCTCAATCGATACGGGCTGTCGGCCGACGATTTGCTCGGCGAAGGCTCGGAATCGGAGGTCTATGCCCTCGACGACGAGCGTGTCGTCCGGGTTCCACGATCTGTGCCGATCGCCGTCGAGCCGTTGCATCGCCGCAAGGCTTTCCTCGACCGTATCGCCGGTGCGCTCCCGTTCCGGACGCCGGAGATCGAAACAATCGCCGAGGATGGCGTAACGATCGAGAAGCGCCTACCCGGTCGACCAATGACCGATGCTCTGAGGACGGTGCACGGCGAGCCGCGCCGGCGTGCGCTGCGGAGCTATTTCGAAGCCGCCGCCGCCGTCAGTGATCTCCCCTGGCCGGACACATCGTTCGGCCTGCTCCTCGCCGAGACACCGATCACGGCCGAGCAGTGGACAACCTTCCTGGCCGTGACTCTCGACCAGCGTGCCGAGCACCACGCCGCTCACCTCAGGGCAACGTTCGGCGACTTGGAGGGTCTCCTGAGCAAGGCGCACGATCTGCTCCGCAAGGTGCCGGGGCGACCAAGGAAAGTGCTGGCTCACGGCGACATCTTTCCAGGCAATATCATGCTCGACGCCGACATGAACGTCTCGGCGATTCTCGATTTCGGTGCTTGGACACTGGTAGCCGAACCACACTACGACATCGCGGGTGCGGTGATGTTCGCGGAGGTCACGACCGAATGCGTTCCGGAAGACGGACGGTATCTGCGGGTCCTACTCGCCGAGCGGTGCGGCGACCCCCTGCCACCGGCGTTCGCATTTTACCGCGCCTACTTCGCCTTTACGCTGTTTGACCCTAACGCGGCAGAGGGCCTCTACCCCAAGCTCCAGCCGTGGAACATCGCCACGCTGGGTCAGCTCCGCGACGGAACGATCACGGACTGGCTCCGCCTGCCCCGCTGAAGTCGTTCGGATCGAAGGTATAGGCCTTACCGCAGAACTCGCAGGTCACCGCGATACGGCCGTCCTCGATGCTGTCGGCGATTTCTTCTTCGGAGAAGCTCCTCAGCAACCCGGCGACCTTCTCCCGCGAACAAGAGCACCGATCGACAACGGCGACGGATGAAAACACCCGAACGCCGTGCTCATGAAAGAGGCGGAACAGAAGTCGCTCCGACGGCACCGCCGGATCGGTGAGCTCGTGATCTTCGATCGTCCCAACCAAAGACTGCGCCTCGACCCAAGCATCGTCTTCTTCGACGTCCTCGACGGTCTCGACGCCTTCCGGTGCATCGCCGCCGGGAAGATCGGCCGTCCGTGCTCGCTCGGGTGAAGACGGAAAGAACTGGATCATCACGCCACCGGCCCGCCACTTGCGGGACATCACGCCATCCTGCCGATCGTGAAGCTCCGCGACCGCGAGCCGGATCCGCGTCGGGATCTGCTCCGACTGGCGGAAGTAGATGTGGGCCACGTCTTCGAGACTGTTCCCCTCGAGCGGCACGATCCCCTGGTATCGGCTCGTGTGTGGCCCCTGGTCGATGGTCATCGCCAGAATGCCGCTGCCGAGCAACGCCGATGGGGTGGCCGTGCCGAGCTCGTCGGCCGCCGCCACCCGCGCCGCGTCAAACCGCGCATAGGCCCGCAAGCCACCGTCCGTGTGGTAATCGACGACCAGCATATCGACCGGGCCGTCCGTCTCGGTCTGGAGGATGAACTTACCGTCGAACTTCAGCGAGGTCCCGAGAAGCACCGCCAGGACGAGGGCCTCACCGAGCAACTTGGACACCGAATCCGGGTAGCTATGCCCGGCGAGAATCGCATCGAGCGCCGGTCCCATCTGGACGGCGCGGCCGCGCACATCAAGTGCGGCCACCTCGAACGGCAGGACTGCGTCGTCACCGGCAGGGGTGAGAACCTGAGCGCCACCAGTGGTCAAGGGGCACCATCCCGGTCAAAGCACCAGGCCAGAACCCCTTTTTGCGCATGCAACCGGTTCTCGGCTTCGTCGAAGACGACCGACTGCGGGCCGTCGATGACCTCCGCGGTGACTTCCTCGCCGCGATGCGCTGGAAGGCAGTGCATGAACACGGCACCCGGTTTTGCCAACGCCATCAGACGCGAATCCACCTGATACGGTTTCAACAGATTCTGTCTGCGCGCGCTTTCATCGTCTCCCATCGACACCCAGGTATCGGTGACGAGACAGTCGGCATCCCGCGCCGCTTCGTCCGCGTCGCTCGTGAGTTCCAGATCAGCGCCGTTGTCACGTGCCCAAGCAACGACCGCCGGCGGAACGGGAAGTTCGGGCGGTGTCGCGACGCGGAGCGCAAAGCCGAACTTGGCCGCCGCGTGGACCCACGATGTCAGTACATTGTTGGCGTCGCCGAGCCAGGTAATCGTCCGTCCTTTGATCGATCCGACGTGTTCCTCGAAGGTCATCACATCGGCCATGATCTGGCAGGGATGCGAATGCCGGGTGAGCCCGTTGATCACAGGCACCGTGGCGGTCGCCGCGATTTCAGTCACCGCCTCATGATCCAGCGTACGGATCATGATCGCATCGACGTAGCGCGATAGGACCTTGGCGGTGTCGGACAGGCTTTCGCCGCGCTTCCGTTGCATCTCATCGCCGGTCAGGACAATCGTCTCGCCGCCGAGCTGCCGCATAGCGACGTCGAACGACACCCGCGTGCGCGTCGACGGCCGGTCGAAGATCATTGCCAGGGTTCGCCCGGTCAGCGGCGTCTCGCCCTTCTGATCGGATTTCAGCCGCCGGCTCTCGTCAATGATACCGCGCAACGCGCCGGCGTCGACGTCGGCGAGATCCAGAAAATGCCGCGTCATGAGGCCGGCCGCGCCTTCGCGGTCTCCATCACGTCGAGCGCCGCCTCAAGCCGGCGCACGCCCTCATCGAGTTCTTCCTCGGTGGCGTTGAGCGGCGGCAGAAAGCGCATCACGTTTTCGCCCGCGGCAACACACAGCAGGTCCTGGTCGCGACAGGCGGCGACCACGTCGCCGACCGGGGCGACGCACCGGATACCGATCAGCATGCCTTCGCCGCGGATATCGGCCACGATGTCCGGATGCTCGTCGATGACCGCCGCGAGTTTCTGCTTGACGTAGAGGCTCTTGCGGCGAACGTCTTCCAGGAAACCGTCTTCGAGAACGACGTCGAGCACGGCGCGCCCCACAGCCATCGCCAAGGGGTTGCCGCCGAAGGTCGAACCATGAGTGCCGGGTGTCATACCCTTGGCCGCTTCGGCGGTTGCCAGACAGGCGCCGAACGGGAACCCGCCGCCGATCCCTTTCGCGACGGTCATGATGTCCGGCTCGACGCCCGCCCACTCATAGGCAAACAGCTTGCCCGTCCGGCCGACGCCGGTCTGGATCTCGTCGAAGATCAAAAGCAGACCGTGCTCGTCGCATAACGTGCGAAGGTCGCGCAGGAACTGGCCGGACACTTCGCGGACACCGCCTTCGCCCTGGATCGGCTCGATCAGAATTGCGGCCGTCTCCGGCCCGATCGCGGCCTCCACGGCCTTCGTGTCGCCAAGCGGAACCTGATCGAAGCCGCCGGCCACCGGGCCAAAGCCCTCCAGATACTTGGCGTTGCCAGTAGCCGCGAGCGTGGCGAGCGTTCTGCCATGGAAGGCGCCGGCGAAGGTGATGATCCGCACCCGCTCCGGATGACCGGAGACGAACTGATAGCGTCTGGCCGTCTTGATCGCGCACTCGACAGCTTCAGCACCTGAATTGCAGAAGAACACCTTGTCCGCGAAGGTCGCCTCGGTCAGCTTTTCGCCGAGCCGCTCCTGCTCAGGGATGTGGAACAGGTTCGATACCTGCCACAGTCGCTCGGCCTGGCTCTTCAACGCGGCAACCAGGCGCGGATGCGCGTGGCCCAGGGCGTTGACCGCGAGCCCTCCGGAAAAATCAAGCAGGCGGCGACCATCGTCGGTGAATACCCAGGCACCTTCACCCCGATCAAGCGCCAGTGGCACACGTGCGAACGTGTCATAGAGTGGGGAGCGTTCCATCGTCGCGCTCTCGTCAACCGATTGTCCAGAAACCAAAAAGTGCCGCCCGCGGGCAGCACTGTCGCGACTTCGCGTTATAGCATCGCACGCCGGTTTCCTGTCAATCGCGACGCGCGCCGACACCTCTGCATGCTGGTGACGAGCAAGGGGACGACTTGGGGAAAACGACGGCAAAACCGAATCGCCGTAACCGGGACTCTTGTCAGTGAGTCAGCCCATATTGTACCCTTCAGCCAGTCGAGTACGACATCTTTTTGCGGCGGGTCTCTGTATCCAATTGTCGAGTGTTTGGCGCCGGTCTGACTTCGGGCGGCGCGCGGCGAAGGATTCCGATTCCGACCGCCCGAATAAGGGATGACCCGGAATGAGCTGGACCGATGACCGAGTCGAGTTACTGAAGAAGCTTTGGGCCGAAGGACTGAGCGCCAGTCAGATTGCACAGCACCTCGGCGGCGTTACCCGCAATGCCGTTATCGGTAAGGTTCATCGTCTGAATCTCTCCGGCCGCGCTAAGCCGGCTTCCGCTGCGCCGCGGCAGCGCAAGGCCCGGAGCGCCACGACATCGCGGTCACCGCGATCGTTCGTCGCTGGCAACACGGCATTGAAGGTTCACGCCTCCCCGGCGCCCCGGCGTGCGCCGGCGCCGGCCCCGATCGAAGATCTGGTGGTGCCGATCAGCCTGAACGTCTCGCTGCTGTCGCTTACCGACCAAATGTGCAAATGGCCGATCGGCGATCCTGGCACCGAAGGCTTTCACTTCTGCGGCCACCGTAACTTCAACGACCTGCCGTATTGCGAATATCATGCGCGCTTGGCCTATCAGCCGGCAACCGAGCGCCGGCGAGACCGGCGCGAGCGGGACGAGGACTGACGCGACCGTCAACGCGCCTCCGCGAAGCTCTCGTCGAAAGAGTAACCCGAGCCACGTACCGTACGGATCGGGTCGCGCCCGTGGCCAAGCGCTTTCCGCAGCCGGCCGACATGGACGTCGACGGTCCGCTCGTCGACGTAGACGTCCCGGCCCCAGACCCCGTCGAGAAGCTGGGCGCGGCTGAACACGCGGCCGGGGCTCTGCATCAGGAACTCGAGCAAGCGGAACTCGGTCGGGCCGAGGTGAAGCTCGCGGCCGCGGCGGCGGACGCGATGGGTTTCGCGATCGAGTTCCAGCTCTCCCGCCCGTAGAACCGAGGCGATCAACTCCGGCCGCGAACGCCGCAAGATCGCGCGAACACGGGCCATCAGCTCCGGCACTGAAAACGGCTTGACGACATAGTCGTCGGCGCCCGTCGCCAAGCCACGGACGCGCTCCGATTCTTCGCCGCGCGCCGTCAGCATGATGATCGGCAAACCACGAGTCGACTCACGAGCCCGCAAGCGGCGGCAAAGCTCGATCCCGGACACACCAGGCAACATCCAGTCGAGAAGCAAAAGGTCGGGAACCGTCTCCCGAAGTCGGGTTTCGGCATCGTCGCCGCGCTCCACGGTGTCAACCTGATAGCCCTCGGCCTCGAGGTTGTAGCGCAGCATCAGCGTCAGCGGCTCCTCGTCCTCGACGATCATCACCCGCGGAGTCATGGGTTCAGCACCTCATCAAAAGCGCCTATGCGATCAGGTCAAGCTTCAGCGTCAGCCGGGCCGGCGTAAGCCACCGGTGTAACGCTGGTCGTGTCCTTCTTCGGTCGCTCGTCGGTCAGGGGGACGCCGGTGATCAGATAGTGGACGGTTTCGGCGATGTTGGTGGCGTGGTCGCCAATCCGCTCTATGTTCTTCGCGCAAAAGAGGAGATGCGTGCAGAAGGTGATGTTGCGCGGGTCTTCCATCATGTAGGTGAGCAGCTCGCGAAATAGCGACGTGTACATCGCGTCGATCTCGTCGTCGCGAACCCACACCTGATGGGCGCTCTCCAAGTTCCGCGTTGAGTAGGCGTCGAGCACGTTTTTGAGCTGCGCCAGACTCATTTCGGATATGTGCTCCACACCGGTAACGGTGCTCTGCGGCGCGAAATTGCCTTCGATGGCGAACACCCGCTTCGCCGTGTTTTTGGCGAGATCGCCAACCCGCTCGAGATCGTTGGCGATATGGATGGCCGCGACGATTTCCCGCAAATCCTGCGCCATCGGCTGGCGGCGAGCGATCATCTGGACAGCGGCGTCCTCGACGTCGTGCTGAAGGTCGTCAATACGCTGATCGCCGGCGATGACGCGCTGGGCGAGTTCTTCGTCACGGCGGCCCAGCGCAGCGACCGAGTCAGCGAGCTGCTGCTCCGCAAGCCCGCCCATCTCGGCGATCTTCTGCGCGAGGTCGTTGAGATCGTCGTCAAATGACGAGACGATGTGTTCACTGTCAGCCATGGTCGCGGTTCCGTCCCTCAGCCAAACCGGCCGGTGATGTAGTCTTGGGTTCGTTTGTCACTGGGATTGGTGAAAATCTGCTCGGTGGGACCGACTTCGACGAGAATGCCAAGGTGGAAGAAAGCCGTCCGCTGGGAAACCCGCGCGGCCTGCTGCATGGAGTGGGTGACGATGATGATCGTGTAGTTTTCCTTGAGTTCGTCGATCAGTTCCTCGATCCGGGCGGTGGCGATCGGATCGAGGGCCGAACACGGTTCGTCCATCAGGATCACCTCAGGCGAGACAGCGATGGCCCGAGCAATACACAACCGCTGCTGCTGTCCACCGGACAGACCTGTCCCCGGCTCGTGGAGGCGATCCTTCACCTCCTCCCAAAGTCCGGCCCGCCGCAGGCTGGTCTCGACGATCTCATCGAGTTCGGCCTTCGAGCCGGAAATGCCGTGAATCCGCGGGCCGTAAGAAATGTTGTCGTAAATCGACTTCGGAAACGGGTTTGGTTTCTGGAACACCATCCCGACACGGGCACGGAGCTCGACGACGTCGAGGCTTGGATTGTAGATGTCGGTGCCGTCGAGCGTGATATCGCCATCGACACGGCACCCCTCGATCGTATCGTTCATCCGATTGATGCAGCGCAGGAACGTGGACTTGCCGCACCCTGACGGGCCGATGAACGAGGTGACCGACCGTTCGACAATGTCGATCGAGACTGATTTGAGCGCCTGCTTGTCGCCGTAGAAAACGTCGACGTCGTCCGCGATGACCTTCGGGAGGTCGTTACTGGCGGGCTGCTCTGTGGCCGAGGCCACCGCCGTGGCGGTGACCGTCGTTTGGCTCACGGATGCGTCGTTCATGAAACTCTCTCCGATTGAGCGGTTACCAGGTGCGCTCAAGGCGCTGTCGCAGGAAGATGGCGATGCTGTTCATGATAATCAGAAAGCCCAACAGCACCAGGATCCCGGCGGACGTCAAAGCGACAAAGCCGCGCTCCGGACTGTCGGCCCAGATGAAAATCTGCGTCGGCAGAGCCGTCGATGCGTCGAGAATCCCGCCAGGGGGGCTCGTGATGAAGGCGTTCATACCGATGAGCAGCAGCGGCGCCGTCTCACCAAGTGCCTGCGCAAGCCCGATGATGGTTCCGGTCAATATCCCCGGAATGGCAAGCGGCAGGACATGGTGAAGGATCATCTGATGCTTCGACGCGCCGACGCCTAGCGCCGCCTCGCGGATCGACGGCGGAATCGCTTTCAGGGACGCGCGTGTCACGATGATGATCGTCGGTAACGTCATCAGTGCGAGCACGAGACCGCCGACCAGCGGCGCCGATCGCGGCATGCCGAGGAAATTCAGGAAGACCGCCAACCCCAGAAGACCGAAAACGATCGACGGAACAGCGGCGAGGTTGTTGATATTGACCTCGATGAGGTCGGTCCACCGGTTTTTGGGCGCAAACTCCTCAAGGTAGATCGCTGCGGCGATGCCGATCGGGAAACTCACCAGGAAACACACGAGCAGCGCGTAGAACGAACCTACGATCGCGCCGGCGAGACCAGCCAGCTCCGGAAAACGACTGTCGGCGTTGAAGAACAGGCCCCAGTTGAATGGCGTCGACACGCGACCTTCGGCCTCGAGTTCATCGAACCATTCGATTTGCTGATTGGAAACGCGACGCTGATCTTCGGGGGTGTCGCGAGCAACCAGGCCCTTGTTCAACTGATCGATCGGATCCGAGGCTGGAACTGTCAGTGTCAGGGTTCCACCGATGACCGACGGATCGGCCACCACCGCGTCACGGACCATGAACTGCGCGTTGTTCGTCAGCATCTGCCCCAGCGCACGCGCGTCCGACTGCGGCACGTCAGGGAACAGCTCTTCCAGGCCGGAGCGAACCACAACACGATAGTTTCCGCTAGCCGGATCGTCTGCATCAACCAGCTCGGACGAGATCGGAAAATCGACCGTGATCTCCGTCTTCACGAAGGCGGAGTAGCCCGTCGCTACCAGCGAGATGATGAGGATCGCCAGGAGCCCGATCGCCACAGAGATCGCTGCGATCCCGTAGGCCTGAAGCCGTCGGTTTGCCGCATATCGACGGCGCCGACGGTTCGCGGCGGCGGTCGTCGACCAGTCGATCGGTGAGCGGGCGGTCACGTCAACCATGCTGCATCCCTAGTCGTACTTCTCGCGGTATTTCCGCACGATCTGCAAAGCAACGACGTTGAGGCAGAGCGTCACGATGAACAGCACCAGTCCGAGCGCAAACGCCGCGAGTGTCTTGGGGCTGTCGAACTCGGTATCACCGATCAACAAGGTTACGATCTGAACCGTCACGGTCGTAACCGAGTCGATCGGGTTGATGGTCAAAGTCGCGATCAGGCCCGCAGCCATCACCACGATCATGGTCTCGCCAATGGCGCGGCTGACGCCGAGCAACACGCCGCCGACGATACCCGGCAGCGCGGCGGGGAGAAGAACCTTGACCATCGTCTCGCCAGGGGTGGCACCCATGGCGAGCGACCCATCGCGCATGCTGCGCGGGACAGCCGAGAGCGCGTCGTCGGAGAGTGAGGAGATGAATGGGATAATCATGATCCCCATCACCGCCCCCGCCGCCAGAGCGCTGTTCGGCGAAACCGAGAGGCCGATGAGGCCGCCAAACTGACGAACCGCCGGGGCGACGGTCAAGACGGCGAAGAAGCCATAAACGACGGTCGGTACGCCCGCGAGTACCTCCAGGATCGGCTTGACCACCTTGCGCACGCCGTCGCTCGCGTACTCGACGAGGTAGATCGCGGTGAACAATCCGATGGGGGTGGCGACCAGCATTGCAATCGTCGCAATGAGAAGCGTACCGGTGAAGACCGGAATCGCACCGAAAGCGCCTTGTCCGGCGACCTGATCGGCGCGCAGGGCAATCTGCGGCTCCCAACTCAGGCCGAACAGAAATTCACTGATGGGCACCATGGTGAAGAACCGCCACGCCTCGAACACCAGCGACGCGACGATCCCGATGGTCGTCACGATGGCGACGACCGAACAGAACACCATCAACCCTGACAACACCTTTTCGAAGGCGTTGCGCGCATGAAAGCGGGGAGCAAGCTTGGCTCGGGCGATTGTGAACGCGACGACCATTGCGGCCAACGCCGCAACGAGCATCGCCCACCGAGCTATTTCGCCCCAGCGAACATAGTCTACCGCGGCAGCTTCGATTTCGGGCGTGGGTTCCTTGAAGACGCGGCCCGCGGCCACGTTCTTGATCTCAGAGACGATAAGCTGGATTTGCGAGGAACTCGCCCCTTCCGTCAACGACGCCGGAAGCGAGGCGACCAGAAACTGGTCGACGACTGCGCCTTGGAGGAACAGCCACAACAAAACCAAGATGAAGGCGGGAATCCCGACCCACGCCGCGACGAAAGCGCCGTGGTAACCGGGGAGTGAGTGCATCTCGGCACCCGAGGGCCCCTTGCGGATCATCACGCCTCTTTGCCGACCCATGAGATACGCGGCAAAAGTCACCAAGGCGATGAGGAGGAATACGTAGCCGGCCAAGTGCGCTAGCCTCCCGATTCCGAAGAGTCACCGAAATGAGAAAGTCCGCCGCAGCCTTGAAGGCTGCGACGGACGTGAATGAGGTCTTAGCTACCGAAGGCGATGTTGGCGTCACCATTCTCGGCGGCACCCCGCACTGCATCCCGGCGATCCGGAGACAGCGGAATCAGACCGCGTTCGGTGAGGTATCCACCGTCGCCCATCGCGTCCTCGGAAACGTACTCGACGATGAACTCTTGAAGGCCCGGAATAACGCCGCGGTGCGCGTTCTTGATGTAGAAGTAGAGCGGCCGCGAAACCGGATAGGACCCATCGGCGATCGTGTCGACCGAAGGTGAGACACCACCGATCTTCTCGCCTTCCAGCGTGTCCTGGTTTTCGAACAGGAACGAGTAACCGAAGATGCCGAAGGCATTTTCGTCGGCGTTCAAACGCTGGACGATGAGGTTGTCATTCTCGCCAGCCTCAATGAACGGACCGTCTGTGCGCATGCGGGCGCAAACTTCGTCCTTGCGATCGCCCTCAAGCGCTTCGATCGCGGGGAAAGCCTCGCAGCCCTCTTCCATGACCAGCTCTACCCAAGCGTCGCGCGTGCCGGATGTTGGCGGCGGGCCAAAAACCGTAATCTCAACATTCGGCAGCGACGCGTCGATATCCGACCAGTTCGTGTGTGGGTTCTCGACAACTGCGCCATCGACCTCAACCTCGGCGGCGAGCGCCTGGAAAAGCTGAGCAAGCGTTACGTCGATGGTCGTTCCGCCGCGCGATGTGGCGAACGCGATGCCGTCAAAGCCGATCAACACTTCGGTGACCGAGTCAACGCCCGCTTCCAAGCAAGCTTGGAACTCGGACTCCTTCATGGCTCGGGACGCGCCCGTGATATCCGGCTTATCTTCGCCGACGCCTTCGCAGAAGATTTTCATGCCACCGCCGGTGCCGGTCGACTCGACGACTGGGGCGGGGCTGCCGGTCATATTGGCGAACTGCTCGGCGACCGCTTGGGTAAACGGGAACACCGTTGAAGAACCGACGATACGGATCTGTGTGCGGGCTTCCGCGACGCTGGTGTAGGCCATGGCCGCGACAGCAAACGCTGCCACGCCGGTGAGAAGCTTGGTTTTCACCTGATGTCTCCCTGATCTGGGATCGTTTTGATGTCTGGGAGCGCTCCTGCTACTCCCCGTGCGGTCGTGACCGTAGAGCGGTGCAGTAATGTTTCTATGACAGTAACATTACGGTTTTACGACACCGCAATGCTTTGATTATCAAAAGGATTTTTCGCTGGCGCGGACCCGACCTCAACACGCTCACGCGGGAAGACGACGGTGAACGCAGCGCCCTCTCCCCGCCGGCTTTCGATGGTCATGCGAGCACGGTGGCGGGTGAGGATGTGCTTGACGATCGCAAGACCCAGACCGGTGCCACGGTGCTTACGACTTGCTTCGACATCTACCCGATAGAAGCGTTCGGTGAGACGCGGGATATGCTCCTCGGCGATACCCGGACCATAGTCGCGGACCGTGACGCTGGGCGCGGCAGACTCTGTTGCCGGACTCACAGCGACCTCGACCTTCTTGCCCGACTGGCCGTACTTGCAGGCGTTCTCCATCAAGTTCTCAAAAACCTGGATCAGTTCGTCCCGATCGCCCGCAACAATCACTGGCGCATCGGGCAATGTTTCAACAATGATGATATCCAAATCGCGCGCCATGGGCTCCAGAGCGTCCCCCAGATGGCGAATGACAGCACGCAGATCGACCGCGCCGGACGGTCGGACATGCGCTTTCATCTCGATCCGAGACAGCGAGAGCAAGTCGTCTACCAGACGACTCATCCGGGTGGCCTGATCGGCCATGACGCGTAAGAACTTCTCGCGCGCCTCGACATCCTCGCGGGCGGGCCCCTGGAGCGTGTCGATGAAACCGCCAAGTGAAGCGAGCGGTGTCCGCAACTCATGACTGGCATTGGCCACAAAATCGACCCGTATCCGCTCACTGCGTCGCTGTTCAGTCAACTCGTCGAGGATCAGGGCAATGAAGCTTCCGCGCTGATTGTCGGCATCGAGCCGCGCAAACCAAGCCGCGAACCAGCGTTCGGTCGGTACGCGTTCGCTGAATTCGACACCCTCGGGCTGGCCGCCCTTGGCCACCCGATCGAACGCCGACAACAGGTCCGGCACCCGAAGACGCGCCGTCAGCGGCTCGCCGGCCCGGATCGAAAACGCCTCGGTCGCCTGACGATTGGCGTAGCGCACGATGCCACGATGATCGAGAACCATGCACGGGTCGGGCAGAGCTTCGGCAAACAACTTGACACCGGTGTCCGGCCAAACCTGCTTCAGCCGCGCGGGCGACATGATTGTCTTGGGTTCCGTAGCGTAGGGGCGAACGATCACGGTCAACACCACCAGTCCGCCGGCGACAACCAGCCCGGCGAGCGGGGACATGACTCCCAAGGCAACGCATCCAAGCAACAAAGCGAGCGCCGCTAGAAGGAACCAGCGTGCCTCCGATAACCGCGCGATCGCCGAGGTCCTTGGCGTTGAAGAAGCTTGGCTGCCTTCCGACTCACTGACCGCCATGGCTTGGCTCCAGTCCGGCACGGATGCCTTGCGTTTGCCCGAATCACGCTGAAGGTGACCGGTCGAACAAGGACGATAAAGGTTCGGCCCGGCCGGCACAAAACCAAAGCACACAATCGACATCATGCCTGTGAAGAAGAAGAGCGACAAAGCGAAGCGGGAAGCGGCGGCAACCCTGCCGGCCTTGATCGCCCCAATCGATGTATGTCCCGGTCGTTACCGATAGCGGCCCGGAGCCGCGTCACAATGCGTTGAAGATATGGAAACTTCCGCCGATTGACTATACGGCTATGCACAGGTGGGATGCCTATACTGAGGCGCGTGACGAGATGCTGGTCATTTCCGATAGATCGCTCAACCCGCAGCGCATCGTGCGCGGCAAGGATAGGTGGTGCGCGCGGCCTGGCACCGCTGTCCAACGGCCCATGACGCCGTCGCCGACCCCATAGATCGTCAGCGAGTAATCAGCGAGTAACATGAGCGATTTCTACGCGGTCCTCAAACAGTCGATCCTCGATCAGGATTTGCGGTCGCAGCAGGACCGCGACGCGGCTTATGCACAGGCCCGCGCAGCGGTTGTCCGACGGCTCTGGGCTTACGATCCGCCGCTGAGTGACGACGAAATCGACGCCCGGATCGGCCAGTTCGACATTGCGGTCGAGCAGATTGAAAGCGACGTGGTCGAAGCGTTTTCTGTAACGCCCGAGTTCGATGACCATGAAAACGCCGACGTCGTCGACGGCCTGGACGTCGCGCTTGCCCTTCAGGACGTCCCGACCGACGATGCCCTGGCTAACGGCGAAGCACCGGAAGACCTCATACACTTCACCGGCGCCGACGCGGTGCCGCTGGACGCCCCCGAGTGGGAACCTGCCGCCGATCCAGCGGACGACCTCGATGCCCGGAGTCTTGCCATCGAACAGGCCCTCAACAGCGAGCCAGACGACACCTGGCCGGCGCAAGAGGCCGATCCCCCCCTGGACGGCGGATTTGACAACCTCCACCAGGCCAACGCGGTCGAAGAGCGACAGCCCGATCGGGCTATCTCGCCGTCTGAAGGGGCTTCCGAAAGCGCGGACCGGTTGGCGCCTGAGATACCGGTGGCAGCACCGGCGGGGCACTTGGAGCAACCGTCGGCCCGCAGTGGGGCAGTAGCGGAATCGGCTGAGAAGCGGCGCTCAAAACGCCAGGAACGTCGCCCGAACCTGAGAAATGCGACCGAAAGTCCGGCCCTGGCTAAATCACGTTCCAGACCGCTGGTGCTGATCGTCAGCGTATTGGCGGTCGCCTTGATCGCTGCCGCGCTCTACATTTTCGTTCCCCTATCGCGGGAAACCGGAGAGGAACCAACCACGCCGCCCGAACCGCCGACCGCTGGCCCTTCGTCGCGGACCGGCGTTGCTCCGGCCGCCGATTCGGTCCAACGCTTCACACTGTTCGACGGCTCCGATCCGACGGTCTTCCTGGCGGCGCCCGGCAACCCGGTGCGGTTTACCGGCGATGCCGCACGAATCTCCACCTCCGCCGGATCGGCCGGCGCCAACGCCCTGATCGGGCCGGGATTGGCCGCGCGTCTCGCCGGACACAACGTCCGCGTGACCGTGATGGCGCGAACCGTGCGCGAGAACGGCGCGGCGAGCATGCGAATCGCCTTTCAAAGCGGCCTGGCGATCAGTCATTGGCAAAATGCAAACCTGACACCGACGTTCGCTCCAACCGAGCTAACGTGGCGAGTACCCACGATGCGAACCGATCCAAGCGGCGGCGCGATCATCGTCGAGCCAGGCATTCCGGGCGACGGTACGGCCGTTGAGATCGGCGCCATCACGATCGACGTTCTCGACTAGGACGAACCGAACCGCCGGCTGATCCACTCCGACAGACGTCGGACCGCTTCGGTGAGATCGTCTTCCTTTCGCGCAAAACACAGACGAAAGAACCCTGAATCGTCCCCGAAGGCGGTGCCCGGCGCGAGACCGACATTGGCTTCATCGACCAGCCGTAGCGCCAGCCGGCGCGCATCGGTTTCATCGCCAATCGCAAAGAACAAATAGAACGCGCCGCTCGGCTCGGCCAGGCGGACCTTGCCGGTCGCGGCTAAACCATCGCAGACGATCGCTCTCCCTCGTCGCGCCCGCGTCACCTGTTCGTCCAAGAACGCATCTCCATCATCGAGCGCAACCGTCGCCGCACGTTGCATGAAGGCGGCAACCCCCGACGTGGAGTATTGGATGAGATTTTCAATCGTCTGGCCCAGCGCCGGTGGCGCGGAGAGCCAACCAATCCGCCAGCCGGTCATGGCGTAGTTTTTTGAGAACGTGTTGACGAAAAGGATCGGGCTGTCGCGATCGACGAAATCATAAAATGAGGCGGCGCGATAACCATCGTAGAAGAAGCGGTTGTAGACCTCATCGGCAATGATCCACAGTCCGCGCTTCTCGGCGAAATCGGCGATCGCCATCAGGTCGGATCGACTGGCGGTCCAGCCGGTCGGGTTGGCCGGTGAATTGATGAACAATGCCGTTGTCCGCTCCGTCACCGCATCGAAGAAGCGATCAAGGTCAAGGGTCCAGCCGGCGTTTCCAAAGGCCAATGGCACCGTGACCGCGCGGGCACCGGCGATCCCGACCGCAGCAGTGATGTTCGGCCAGCAGGGTCCCGGGATGACAACATTATCGCCGGTTCCGGCGACCATACGTGTGGCGATCTGAATCGCCTGCATACCGCCGCCAGTGACGAAGAAGCGTTCCGGACTGAACGAGCCGCTGTAGGTACGCTCGTGGTAGCGCGCCAGCGCCTCACGCAGTTCCGGCACACCGCGCTGGTAGGTGTAGAAGGTTTCACCGGCGGCGAGTGACCGTGAGGCCGCTTCAGCGATGAAGCCTGGCGTTGGCAGGTCGCCTTCGCCAACCCAGAGCGGGATCAGACCTGGCCGGTTACGACCGTAGTTGAAGACCTCGACAATGCCGCTCTCCGGGGCCTCGCGCGCCTCGGGCCGCAACACGGCGCGCCTTTTCGCTGTTTGCGTGCAATCGTTCACTGTACAGAGTTCACGCTTCGGCCGGTCACGAGCCCTTCTTCGCCAGTAGATCGCGGATTTCCGCCAGCAGGACTTCCTCCCGCGGAGGCTCCGCGGGAGGCGGTGGTGCCTTTTCCTGCTCGCGCTTCAGCCTGTTCATGGTCTTAACCACCAGGAACAGGACCCACGCCACGATCAGAAAGTTGATGAGCAGGGTGATGAAGTTGCCATATGCGAGCGTGGCGCCGGCTTCTCGCGCGAGTTCGAGCGTCGGCTGTGGTTCACCGGCAAGCTGGATATACAGCTCGCTGAAATCAACGCCTCCGGTGATCAGGCCTACGATCGGCATAATGATGTCATTAACAACGGACTGGACCAGGCCGCTGAACGCAGCGCCAAGGATGAACGCCACTGCCAGATCGACCAGATTGCCTTTGAGCGCGAATTCCCGGAATTCCTTCAGCATGTTCGTCTCCCCGGTACACGCCGAGCATCCTCTACTTGCTCAGCGCTGCTAAACTACTGTGGTAGCGACGAATCCACCGACCGGCAATCGGAATCCCGGCAAAGCCAGTGAACCCGGCGGCGGCTTCATGCCATGGTGGCAATGAACGAATCGACAGTAGGAAGCGCCATCGATGCCTGATACCGGTCAAAGCGGCCGTTGGCGGGAGACCGGCCTCGTCGGTCTGGCGGTTCTGGTCATCGCGGCCTTGGTCACTCTGTTCTTCCTCACCCTCGCCAACCCCGCTGAAGCAACCGAAGGCTATGCGACCGGATTTGTCCTCGCAGCAGTCGTATCGCCGGCTTTCCTGATTGGGATCCTGTTCTGGTTCGCCCGCCGTCAGGATGCGATCGATCGCAAACACGGCATGTTCGAGGACTGACCGTGACGGCAGGCGAAAGATCGTGAGGGGGATCGGAAAGGCTTACGCGCTGCTCACTGCGGCGTTCGCGGCGTTCCTGATCGTCATCGCCCTGGTGGGCCAGTTCGGCCTTGCCGATCGCGTCATCATGGTCCTACTCGTCCTCGTGACGTTGGCCGCCTACCTGGTAATCGGCATCGTTACGCGAACACTGTCCGTCTCCGAGTTTTTTGTCGCAGGGCGATCGGTTCCGCCAGGCGTCAACGGATTGGCAACCGCCGCGTCCTTCGTGAGCGCCGCCGGGCTGATCGGTTTGGTCGGCGCCTTCTTCACCGATCAGACGGCGGGATTCGCCGTCGCGGCCGGCTGGACGGTCGGCTTCGTGCTCCTTGCCGTCGCGGTGGCGCCCTTCTACCGGAAATCCGGCGCCGTCACCGTCGCCGACTTCCTCGCGGTCCGTTACGGCAATCCTCTGGTCCGCATTCTCGGCGTTATCGTTCTGATCGTAGTGCTGCTTCCACTTCTGGCCGCCGGAGTTTCGCTTGCCAGCGAAGCGATCGCGGTCGCCCTGGACCTGCCGCCGATGTCGGTCTTGATAGGCATGGCGGTCGTCACCGTCGTGGGATCCGTCTTTGGTGGAATGCGGGCAGTGACCCTGATCGCCGGCGCTCAGGCAATCGTTATTTTGTTCGGTGTCTTGGTACCCGCGATCGTCTTCTCGCTGGAGCAGTACGGGGTTCCGATCCCTCACATCACGCTTGGGAACGCGATCGGGGACTCCTCGTGGGCAGCCGGGTCACCGATCGAGGCCCTGCGGAGCCGGCTCATGCCGGTCGCCACGCTCGACGGCTTCAACCTCTTCCTAATGATGCTGTGCCTGGCCGCCGGCGTGGCGTCGCTGCCGCAGGTCGTGGCCCGGAGCGGTACGGTCGCCACCATGAGCGCCGCACGGTACTCGGTTGCCTGGGCGCTCCTGGTCGTTGGGCTTGTCGCTGCGACGGCACCGGCGTTGGCCGTCTTCGCGCGGCTTGCGATCCTCAACGATGTCGTCGGTGTCGAAGTCATCGATCTACCCGGCTGGGTATTCGCGTTCACTTCAAACGGAGCTCTTGCCATCTGCGGCGCGGCCGTCACCGACGTTGCCGCGATCAGCGATGCGTGCGGGGCCGCCGCGGTCGTGA
Source organism: Bauldia sp. (assembly GCF_965232525.1). GTDB lineage: Bacteria > Pseudomonadota > Alphaproteobacteria > Rhizobiales > Kaistiaceae > Bauldia. The sequence continues at coordinate 658,920 of NZ_OZ246980.1, forward strand.
ATGGGCTGGAGCCCGGCGATATCGCGATCACCGGCGACATCATTGCCCTAGGCTTTGCAGACATCACGACGCTTCCGTACTTCCTGACTGCACTGCTGACTGCAGCCGTTCTCGCCGCGGCCCTCGGGGTCGCTGGGGCGGCGGTGATTGGGATTGCCACATCGCTTGGTCACGATGTGTACGGATCGCTGATCAATCGCAGAGCCACCGCCGGCCGGCGCCTGGCAGTGTCGCGTGTGGGGCTCCTCGCTGCCGCCGTGCTCGCGACCTGGCTGGCCGCGTATCACACGGACGCGATACTGGCCCTGGCCTTCACCGCCCCGTCGCTTGCAGCGTCGGGCTTCCTGCCGGCGATTGTGCTCGGCATCTGGTGGCGCCGGACGACCTTCTGGGGCGCCATCGCCGGCATGGTCGCCGGATTCGGGACGGCAGCCGGCTACATTGGGCTGCTGTTCGCCGAAACGATCGAGCCGCTGACCATCGCCGGGGTCACCGAGACCGGGATCGCTCCGGCGGCAGCGGCAGCGTTGGGTGTACCGGTCGGATTTGCAGTGACCGCCGCCGTCAGCATCTTGACGCCGGCCCCGTCTGCCGCGCGGCTCGCAGTCCTCGACGCTATCCGCCGACCAAATCCCGACCCGCTCTTGGAAGACCATGCCGTCTGATCGATCAACAACCAGGAACGCGAATTGATGACCGAGCTGCGGCCGCTGTTTCCCCCTGCCTCACCGCGCCGGGTTCACCGGTTACGGGTTTCGGAGCTGCACGAGCTCCATGTCGCCGAATACGGCAACCCGGACGGCAAACCAGCGATCCTCCTTCATGGCGGCCCCGGCGCGGGCACCAATCCGACGATGGCGCGCTTCCACGATCCCGCGACCTACCGGATCGTGATGTTCGACCAGCGGGGATCGGGGCGATCGACGCCGAGGGCGGAACTCGCTGAGAACACGACCTGGGATCTGGTCGCCGACATGGAGCGGATTCGGGACCATCTCGGAATCGACCGCTGGCAGGTGTTCGGTGGATCGTGGGGCGCATGCCTTGCGCTGGCTTACGGCCAGACCCACCCGGATCGGGTGACCGAAATCATTTTGCGCGGCGTCTTCACCATGCGCCGGAGCGAACTTCTATGGTTCTACCAGGAGGGCGCCTCGCGGATCCTGCCGGATGCCTGGGAAGACTTCGCGGCCCCGATTCCCGAGGTAGAACGCAGCGACATGATCACCGCCTACCATGCGCGCCTCAGCGGCGACGACGCGGAGGTGCAGCTCGCCTGCGCCCGCGCCTGGAGCATGTGGGAGGGGGCAGCGCTGTCGCTCCTTCCCAATCCTGGGCGAGTGGCCGCCTTCGGCCGGCCGGACTATGCCCTCGCCTTCGCCCGGATCGAGTGCCACTACTTCGTCAACGGCGGATTTTTCGAGCACGATGGCCAACTGATCGCCAATGCCGGGCGCATCCGGCACATCCCATGCACGATCGTTCACGGTCGTTACGACGTGTGTACGCCGCTGTTCATCGCCTGGGACCTTCACCGCGCCTGGCCGGAGGCCGATCTTCGCGTTGTGCCCGACTGCGGCCATGCCATGACCGAGCCCGGTATCGCCTCGGAACTAGTGGCCGCGACGGAGCGCTACAAGAACGATCGGTGAGACGCTAACCGCTGTCCGGCGGCGGGCGCCTGATGTCACGCACCAGCGCCTCGAGCCGTTCCATCAACGTGTCGAAGAAGCGGCTCGACTCATCTTGGGCAGGGGCGCTCCGGCTGGCTTCGAAGGCATCGACGCGTGCGGCCAAAGCATCAACGCGCGTCGCCAACGCCGCCACGTCGTCTGCTAGTGCGTCGATCGCGGACCGGTCTTCCGCCAAAATCGCGCAGCGCCAAATTCCCTGCTCGCGACGGCAGTGAGACAGCGCGCCCGTCTCGGTGTCGAGACGTACGAAACCGTCGAAACTGGGTTCGACCGCGTAACGACCCGGTACCTGTTCCTCAGCCAGGGCGAGCGTCGTCAGAAACCCCAGACTTCCGCATAGTGTCAGAATGCGGTGCATCTTCGGACCTCTTCTTCGACCCGCTCCGATTTCGACCGCAAGGGCGGGCCGCGCTTCGCTTGCCGCAAGCAAAGACGGTCTCTACGGTCGCGGTCGAACTCACAGAGTCGCACGATGGCCGTCGTTTACAAAATTTGTCCTAACAAGGAGTGGCGGACCGCCGAGGCAACCGGCGTCTTCAAGGGCTCGGACATCGACCTGAAGGACGGCTTCATTCATCTCTCAAACGCGGATCAGGTCGCCGGAACGCTGGAACATTACTTCGCCGGCCAAGCCGGTCTCGTTCTTGTGGCAATCGATTCCGGTCGCCTCGGCGATGCCCTCCGCCACGAACCATCCCGCGACGGCGTCCTTTACCCGCACCTTCATGGCGCTCTGCCGATGGACGCGGTTCTGTGGGTCCGCACCATCGACATCGCCGATGGGCGGCATATGCTGCCCGATCTCAATCCATGAGTGTCTACGACCTCATCCGGCCGGCGCTCTTTTCCCTTGATCCGGAAACAGCCCATCGTCTCGCGGTCAAGGCTCTTGCAGCGGGCGCCTACCCGCGCCCCGAACCGCCGGCGCCAACACTTCGCCGCAAACTCCTCGGCCTCGATTTCCCCAACCCGGTCGGCATCGCCGCCGGTTTCGACAAGAACGCCGAGGTTCCGGACGCTCTGCTGGCACTAGGTTTCGGCTTCGTCGAAATCGGCACGATCACGCCCCGACCACAGCCGGGGAATCCCAAGCCGCGGGTTTTCCGTCTCACGGATCATCGCGCCATGATCAACCGCCTCGGCTTCAACAGCGAAGGTTTTGACGCTGTCCACCGGAGACTCGCAGCCCGGTCGCCGAAGCGGGGGATCGTCGGCGTCAACGTCGGCACCAACCGCGACAGCGCCGACCGGGCCGCCGACTACGCCGCGGGAATCGCGCGGTTTGTCGATGTCGCCGACTATCTAGCGGTTAACGTCTCCTCGCCCAACACCAAGGGTTTGCGTGACCTTCAGGAGGACACCGCGCTCCGGACGTTACTCTCTCGCGTGTGCGAAGCCCGCGAAGCGGCGATCAGGCGCCCACCGATCCTGCTCAAGATCGCGCCCGACCTCGACGATGCAGCGATCGCCGCAACGGTCGACATCGCGATCGAGGCCGGGATCGAAGGCATGATCGTGTCGAACACGACCGTCACCCGCAACACGGTCGCGGACGATCCCCAAGCGCAAGAGGCTGGCGGCCTGTCCGGCGAGCCGCTTTTCGCATTATCCACGCGGGTGCTTGCGAAGGTACGCCAAGCTGCCGGCGATCGGCTGGTCCTGGTCGGGGTCGGGGGTGTGGATTCGGCCGAGCGCGCCCTCGTCAAGCTCAAGGCCGGCGCCGACCTGATCCAGCTCTACACCGGCATAGTCTATGCCGGACCCGGGTTGGCCGGTCAGATCGTCGCCGAGCTGCCCCGGCTTCTCGAACGCGAAGGCGTCAACCGTATCGCGGACATCGTCGGGCGCGATGCCGCAGATTGGGCGGCTCAGGCCACAGGCTGATCGGGGAACGCCTCACGAACCCGGCTTCGCGTCCGCCACAACAAGGTGATCCCACGCGCCCCGAGGAACACGAGAAACGCAAGCCACAGACCTGAAACGCCGAGGAACGGGGTCAGGACCGCCCATGTCGCGAGGTAGAGCGCCAGCGACAGGAGCATCATGTTGCGCATATCGACGGACCAGGTGGCACCGATGAACACGCCGTCCATCTGAAACGCCAGCGTCCCGGCGAGCGGCGTCAAGGCCGCGAAGGTCAGGTAGAACCGAGCAGTCTCTCGTACGGCTTCGTTGGTGGTCATCACGTCGATCACAAAAGCCCCGGCAACGAAGAAGACGAGGCTGGCGGTCGCACCGATAGCGAACCCCCAGCCGACGGTCAGACGCAGGGATCGATCGAAGGCCGGGCGGTAGCGCGCGCCAACCGATTTGCCGGCGAGTTGCTCCGCCGCGGTCGCCATGCCGTCGAGGAAGAACGCCCCGACGAAGAACAGGGTCATCAGCACCTGATTGGCGGCAAGGACGATATCGCCGCTGGCGGCGCTTTGCCGGGTAAAGAATGCGAAAGCAAACAACAGGGCGAACGACCGGATCATGATGTCGCGATTGAGGACGGTCATCTTCATGATCGCCACCCGATCGAGAATCAGATCTCGGCTTGGCCAAACACGATCCATCAGGCGCAGCGCGATCGCCACACCGATCAGCGCTGTCACCACTTCGGCGGCGACACTCGCCCAGCCCACACCGGCGATGCCGTAGTCGAACTCGAGGACAAAGAGGGCGCTGAGGACGATGTTGGTTCCATTCAAAATGGTCTGGAGCACGAGCGCCAGACCGGCCCGTCCGATCCCGATTAGCCAGCCGAGGACGACGTAGTTGGCGAGTGCAAAGGGTGTCGCGAGAACGCGAACGTCGTAGTAGGCGCGGGTCGCCGCTTGGACCGCGGGACTCCCACCCATCAACGCGAGCGCCGCGTCGAGGATGACACCCGCAAGTGCCAGAACGACCAGACCGATGAGCACCGCGACGATCATCGCGCGGAAAAAAGCGGCGTTGACTTCCGGACGGTCGTGGGCGCCATGGGCCTGTGCCGTCAGGCCGACAGTGCTCGCCCGCAGGAAGTTCATAGTGGTGAAAACGATGTCGAAAATCACCGCCCCGAGTGCGATACCACCGATCAGCGCGGCGTCGCCCAGTTGGCCGATGACGCCAGTGTCCACGGCGCCGACCAGCGGCGTCGACATATAGGCAAGCGTCATCGGCACCGCGATCGCGAGGACGCCGCGATGGGTCACGTCAAAGGGGCGAACAGCAGACGACAACGGCCAGCAATCTCACGAAAAACGCGAGAGTGAATAGCACACTGTCGAGCCCCCGGTGATCCTGCGGCGGCTAGACAGGCTATGCGGCTTATTTGCTCAGGTCGTCCAGAAGGACGTCGACCCGCGTCTTGTCCAGGCGACCGACCAGCCGGCCGTCAAACATCGCCGCCGGCGCCACGGCGCAGAGCCCCAAACAGTAGACGGCATCGACCGTTACTGACCCGTCGGCGGCCGTCTCACCAACGGGGACACCAAGCCGGCGTTCGACATGATCGGCCAGGTTGTCCCCACCGGCGGCCTGGCAGGCCTCGGCGCGACAGAGCTTAACCACATGCAGGCCCGCGGGGGCGCGTCGGAAGTCGTGATAAAAGCTAACGACGCCGTGGACTTCGGCGCGGGTCAGATTCAGGACGTCGGCGACAATGGGGACGGCGCGTTCGTCGATGTAGCCATGGTCGGCCTGAAGCGCCTGGAGGATGGGCATCAGCGCACCCTCCAGGTGTTTCAGTGATTCCGCCTTCCGTCGCACGCTCTCGGCATCGAACGGTTCGGCGGCGTCAGACGACATCAAGAATCTCGCTGGCAGATTGGGGCAGCGAGATGGTGAGGCGAACAGTCCGATCCGTCAATCGCCGGTGGGATGGATCACAATACAACCACCTCAGTGCCGACCGGCACCCGGTCGTAGAGTTCGATGACATGGTCGTTGACCATGCGGATGCAGCCGTTCGAGACGGACTGGCCGATCGAGCTCGGCTCGTTGGTCCCGTGAATGCGGTACATGGTGTCTTTGCCGTCGCGATAGAGATAGAGCGCGCGGGCGCCCAGCGGATTGTTGGGCCCACCTGGCATCCCTCCAGCGTAGCGCGCGTACTTCTTCGGTGAGCGACGGATCATGTTGTCGGTCGGCCGCCACCACGGCCACTCAGCCTTCCGCTCAACGATCGCCTTGCCTTTCAGGCTGAGCCCCGCACGACCGACACCGACACCATAGCGCAGGGCAAAGGGTGGATCGTCGACCAGAAACAGGAAGTGATTGCCGGTATCGACAACGATGGTTCCGGCAGGATAACGGCGATAGTAGACCCGTTTCGGTTCGTATTTCGGATCGAGTTGGAAAGTCCGGGCGGCGCCCGGCGCGACCAACATGGCTCCGGCGCCAAGTAGCAGCGTTCTGCGATCCATCATGACGGATGCCCTCCGCTCATGGCTGAAACGGTTCAACATCGATCTATCTAGGCATTTCTACTTCCGGGCGCACCCGCCGTCGGTGACTTTCTCGTGAGTCAATCGATTGTCGCGATCCAAGATACAACCGCCGCCACAATCTCATCACGAACCGCGACGTCGTCCCGACCGCTGGCCTTGCGGACGTGAAAGGAATGGTCGCCATCCTCGACGATGTGCAGCGTTGCCCGCGCGCCCAACCCCTCGCACACTGATCGGATAAGCCCCTGATCCGCAAGCGAATCCCGCGTACCCTGCAAGAACAGCATCGGAAGCTCGATACTGCTCAGATGGTCCGCGCGTTCGACGGAAGGCTTCCCGGACGCATGCAACGGAAAGCCGAAAAAGATGAGGCCGCGAACACCCGGCAGCGGCGTCTCGGCTTGCGCCTGCGAGGTCATCCGGCCACCGAACGACTTGCCGCCGGCGAAGAGCGGCACGTCCGGCACCAGCGTCGCGGCTTCGGCGGTCGCGGCGCGGACCGTCGCCATCGCGACCGGTGGCCTGTCCGGGCGGCGGCTGCCGGCTTCCATATACGGAAAGTTGAACCGCAGGACGGCGATACCGGAGGCCGAAAGACCTTCCGCGATTGCGGTCATGAACGGATGCCCCATGGCGGCACCGGCACCGTGAGCGAAAACAAGGCAGGCGGTCGGCGATGGCGGCGCATCGAGCAAGCCGGAGACGCTGCGATCATCGTCGACCGCGAACCGGACGGAACGCGTGGCCGCAGCCATCACGGGGTGCCTATCCGCCGATCTTGTCAGCCAGAACCGCAATCGTCTGCTGGTAGACCTTGGCTTTGTTCCATTTCGACAGCACGGCGTAGTTATGCGTCCCTGGCTGCCAGGACTGGCCGGCGCGCCATCCGTAGGCCTTCAGGTAGTTGGCCGTCGAAGCAAGCGCGTCCGGGCGGCTGCGGATCAGGTCACGGCGTCCGTTGCCGTCGAAATCGACCGCGAACTTGAGATACGACGTCGCCAGGAACTGGGTCTGGCCAAGTTCGCCGGCCCAGGCGCCGACCATTTGCGATGGTGACATATCGCCACGCTGAACGATTTGCAGCGCCGCCATGAGTTCGTTGGTGAAGAAGTCCGAACGCCGGCAATCATAGGCCAGCGTCGCCAACGAGCGGATCGAGCTCTTGTTGCCGGTGTTGGCGCCAAAACTGGTCTCCAAGCCCCAGATCGCGACGATCACCTCGGACGGCACCCCGTACCGTTGCTCGATCTTCCGGAACAACGAGGCGTTTTGCCGGATGAGGCTGCGCCCCTTGGTGATGTGGAGGTTCGAGACCCGGCGGGAGTAGAACTCCTGGAAGCTCAACCGGAAGTGTTTCTGGTTCCGATCGAGCCTGATGACGCTGCGGTCGTAGGTCACCCCCCTCAGAGCGGAATTGACCACCCTTTGGGAGATACCGGCGCGCACCGCCTCGCGCTTGAAGTCGGCGAGCCAGCGATTGAACCCGGCGCCCGAATTGCCGCATCGTGCCGCCAAAGCGTCGCCTGCGACCAAGGCAAAGACCATGGCGGTTATCGCCAGGAGGGTCTTGCGTCCAGCCATCGATACCACCGTTTCCTCGAAAGCAAAGCGCCCTTGTCGATGGTGACCTAGGACGCTGCCTCGCGCAACCGTTTCAGACGCACCCCCGGCTACCTGTCAGGGATTCTCCTAAGGTTTCGGTCAGGTGAAATCGGCTAAGATGATCACTGATCCGCCATGAAGGCATGCTCAATCGTGCCCGACGGCAACTTGGGGAGCGGCGAACCCATGACGAAATTTTACGATCAGGCATCCGGAGTCGTCCGGAAGGTGTACGAACGACGCATCGACGCCCCGCCGGTTCTCGAAGTTGAAAGCGACTTCCCCAACGCCCGAAAATTCGCCGATCAGTGGGAAGCAATCCGCGATGAGGCCAAGGCGGCGCGACTCGACGCCATGCCCCGGTTTCACGACATCATGCCGGAACAGGCCGACATCTCAGCGAACGACGGGCTCGACTGGCGGATGCTGATTCTGAAGGCTTATGACGTGCCGGTCGAGGACAACCTGGCCCGTATGCCGCTCCTGACGGGCCTCCTTGACGAATGCCCGGAAGTCAAATCGGCGACCGTCTCCTTCCTGGCCCCCCGCAAGCACATTCCCCGCCACCGCGGCCCCTTCCGCGGCATCATGCGGTTCCACCTCGGACTTCAGATCCCGCAACGAGCCGACGGCACCCCGGCAACGACAATGCTGATCGACGACGAGGACCACAGCATCGGCGACGGCGAGATGCTGCTTTGGGACGACACGTTCCCCCATGAAGTCATCAACGATGCCGACGAACCGCGCATCGCCTTGCTGCTCGACGTCTGGCGTCCTCGGATGCCCGTCGACATGGAGGTCCTGTCCAGGATCATCGTCGGTGCCGTGAAGATCGGGATGCGCTACCGCGGCGTGTCCTACACGGGCTGAGAGCACGCTAGAAGACATCTGGCGTAAACACCTGATCGAGCCGTCCTATTCGGTTGATCGAGATCAAGTAACCGTGACGGCCGGCGCGGCAATGTGCCGGTGGACTCGCGCCGATTCCCTCTCTACTTTCGCATCGTTCCAATCACAGGTTCCTTCGATGGACTACCAGTCGATCTTCGCCGAAGCCATCGCCGCCTTGCACGCCGAGAAACGCTACCGGGTCTTCGCCGATCTGGAGCGGATCGCGGGTCGGTACCCCTACGCGCTGTGGCGCAATGGCGACGAGGCCCGCGAGATCGTCGTCTGGTGCTCTAACGATTACCTCGGCATGGGCCAGCATGAATCGGTCGTTGCCGCGATGACCGATGCGGCAAAGCGGATGGGGGTCGGCGCCGGCGGCACCCGTAACATCTCCGGTACCAACCATCCGCTGGTCGACCTGGAAGCCGAGCTGGCCGACCTGCATCACAAGGAAGCGGCCCTCGTCTTCACCTCCGGTTTCGTTTCCAACGAGGCGGCGATATCGACCATCGCCAAGATGCTACCCGACTGCGTGATTCTGTCGGACGAGTTGAACCACGCGTCGATGATCGAGGGTGTCCGCCGATCCGGCGCGCAGAAATTCATCTTCCGACACAACGACCTGGAGCACCTCGAGGACATCCTCAAGGCCCAGAGCATGGTTCGGCCGAAACTGATCGCCTTCGAGTCGGTCTACTCGATGGACGGCGACGTGGCGCCGATCGAGCGGATCGCCGACCTTGCCGACAAGTACGGCGCAATGACCTACCTCGACGAAGTGCACGCGGTCGGCATGTACGGGCCCCGCGGTGGCGGTATCGCCGAGCGCGACGGCGTGATGGACCGCATCGACGTTATCGAGGGAACGCTGGCGAAAGCGTTCGGCACCCTCGGCGGCTATGTCACGGCCAGCCGCGTGATCATTGACACCATCCGCTCCTACGCACCCGGCTTCATTTTCACCACCGCGTTGCCGCCGGCGATCGCCGCGGCGGCGACCCGCTCGATCCGGCATCTGAAAGCATCATCGGCCGAGCGCGAGGATCAGCAGCGGGCCGTGGCACGGACCAAGGAGGCGATGGCCGCCGCGGGGTTGCCCGTCATGCCGTCGGAAACCCACATCGTTCCGGTGTTGGTGGGAAATCCGGACCAGTGCAAGCAGGCAAGCGACATGCTGCTTGACGAGCACGGGATCTACATCCAACCGATCAACTATCCGACCGTTCCGCGCGGCACCGAGCGTTTGCGGATTACACCGACACCATTCCACAACGATGCCCTGATCGACAGCCTTGTCGGCGCGCTGACCGACGTTTGGAACCGTCTCGGTCTGCCGTTTGCCGGGAGCGCGGACGCGGATGTCCCGCTTCCTGGTGCGGCCGCAGCAGCCGGCAATACTCGAATTGTGGTCTTCCCACCCGCCGGCGGGTAGCACCTTTACCGCTGATCTTCGGCCGAACCTCGGCCGATCGCCCAATGCGTCACAAAAGGCAGCAACAGCGCCAGCCCCGCGAAGCGGGCGAACTGATGCGCGGCAACGAACGTCGAATCCAGATCCAGCGCTAGCGCCAGGGACAGCATGGCCTCCAGTCCGCCCGGTGCGAACGCAACAATCGCCTGATCGATCGATACCCCGGTTATCGCCGCCACGAGCAACGCGGCCGTGAAAGCGATTGCCGAGACCACGAGAAACGCCCCAACCGAGGCCAGCAGGACCTGCCGCAGGAATCTGAGTGTCGTGCCCACGAACCGGCTGCCGATCAGCGCACCGAGAAAGATGAAGCTGACCGTTACAACCAGTTCCGGTAATCGGCCAACGACCAGCCCGGTCCCCTGGAGCACCGCGCTGGAAAAGAAGCCGCCGAACATGAACGCCGCAGGCAATCTCAGCCGGCGCGCGACGACTGCCGACACAAGAGCGGCAAGCAACATGATCGCGATTTCGATCGGCGAGGCGACCGAAGCGGCGGCGGTCATGTCGCCTCCCCCTTCGAGCGCGACCAACAGACCGGGCAGGGCGGCCACCAATAGAAAGACTCGGATCGATTGTGCGGTCGCCACCTTCCGCATATCGGCGTTGGTCTCCGAAGCAATCGCCAGCACGTACGATAGCGCGCCGGGAATCGACGCGAAGAACGCCGTTTCCCGGTCCCAGCCGGCGATGCGGACCAGGAATGCCCGAACGGCGGCAATCCCCACGATCACCGTCACCGCGAGAATCGCCAAGCTCACCGGCCAGGCGGCCGCATTGGCGAGCAGTTCCGGCGTGACCCCGGCGCCGAGCGCCGTCCCGAGTAGCAGAAATGCGACATCGATGACGCGGACGGGTAGTTGGCTGTCGAAGCCCGCTATCGTGATCACCGTCACGGCCGCCATCGAGCCGGACAGCCACGACGCCGGCAAGCCGGCGAGTGTGGCCAATGCCCCCCCGGCTGTAGCAATGCCGATGGTAATTGTGAGCTTGACCAATAGGCGTCTGTCCACGCGATCTCCCGGTGTCTGCAGACAGCTTCTGTTACCGGCGGTAAACGCCGACATGTCGACCGCCCTGGTTCAAGGGCGTCGCGTAAGGATCACGGCTGCAGCATTTGAAACTGACGGGGCATGATTTACCCTGTTTTGGTCGCAAGACGCTACTCCCGACGCAACCAACCGATTGACTGGACGAACCCGTGCGTGTCGAAGAGATCCTCCGCCCGACCTCGGCGGGCCTCTATTCCGAACTCGGCGATTTCCATATCGATCCGACCCGCCCGGTTCCGCGCGCGCTGATCACTCACGGCCACGCCGACCATGCCCGGCCTGGTCATGATGCGGTGCTGGCGACTCGCGAGACCTTGAGAATCATGGCGGCGCGCTACGGCGCGGATTTCGTGGGAACCGCCGAGACCGCCGTTCTCGGCGAGCCACGCCGGATCGGCGACGTCACTGTTCGGTTCGAGCCGGCCGGTCACGTTCTCGGTTCGGCGCAGATCGTGGTGGAAGCCGGCGGCAGCCGGATCGTGGCCTCCGGCGACTACAAACGCCGTGCGGATCCGACCTGCCTGCCGTTCGTTCCCGTGCCCTGCGATATCTTCATCACCGAAGCAACCTTCGGCCTGCCCGTGTTCCGCCATCCCGACGCCGAAGCGGAAATCGCCAAGCTGATGGCATCGGTCGCGCAGTTTCCGGAGCGCGCCCATCTGGTTGGCGCCTACTCCCTCGGCAAGGCACAGCGGGTGATCCGCATGTTGCGTGACGCCGGCTACGCCAAGCCGATCTACGTCCACGGTGCGATGGACAAGCTCTGCCGGCTTTATGAGGAGGAAGGCGTCGCCCTCGGTCCGCTTGCGCCGGCCACGGTCGAAAGCGGCAAGAAGGGTGATTTCGCCGGCGCGATCGTCGTCTGTCCGCCATCGGAAATATCCGAGCGTTGGGCGCGGCGTTTTCCCGATCCCGTGGCGTGCTCGGCCTCCGGCTGGATGCGGATTCGCCAACGTGTCAAGCAATCGGGCGTCGAGCTCCCGCTGATCCTTTCCGATCACGCAGACTGGGATGAACTAACCGCCACCATCGGAGAACTCGGCCCGCGCGAGGTGTGGGTGACCCACGGCCGGGAAGAGGCACTGGTCCGCTGGTGTACGTTGAACGGGATCGCCGCCCGGCCCCTTCACATGGTCGGCTACGAGGACGAGTCTGAGTAGACATAGCTACTGGTCGCGAAGGTGAGACATCGATGATCGACGAGAACCGGCAAGAACCGCGGTGCCGCTTCATCCGCGGCGGCGAGGCGTTTCGCGGCAAGCAGGGGCTCGACTACTTCTCTGGCATCTCGGCCGAGACAGCCGGCGCGAAGGGCCTGTGCATGCATCTGCTGGAGATGCCGGCCGGCGCAGAAGCCAAGCCGCACTATCACGAGGCCCATGAATCGGCGATCTTCGTGCTGGAAGGGTCGGCGGCGATGCGTCACGGACCGAACCTCGAACACACCGATCACGTCAGCGCCGGCGACTTCATCTACATCCCGGCAGGCGTCCCCCATCAGCCGTTCAACCCGACCGACAAGCCGGTGCGGGCCGTCATAGCTCGAACCGACCCGAACGAGCAGGAAAGCGTCGTCGTCCTCGACGAGGTGGATGAAGGGGCTACATCGGCGCCGGAGCCAATCTAGACCGCCTCCGCCCAAGTCCGGATCAGGCTGTGGGCAATCGCGATCCGCGGCGGACACTTGATCCCGCCTGGGTGCTCGCCGGAAAGGATCGCCAGCACCTCGGCGCGGGTGAACCAGCGCGCGTCCTCAAGTTCGTTCTCGTCCGGTGTGATCTCGGTCGTCAGTGCTTCGCCATGGCAGCCGATCATCAATGAGGACGGGAAGGGCCAGGGCTGGCTGGAGTGATACCGCACCCGGCCGAGGGCGATGCCGGCTTCCTCCAGCGTCTCCCGCCGCACTGCGTCCTCGATGGTTTCGCCCGGTTCGACGAACCCGGCGAGGCACGAATACATGCCGGGCGCGAAGCGCGGCTGGCGCCCGAGCAGGCACCGTTCGTCGGTGCCGGAGGCATCGATGGCCAGCATGATGACCACCGGATCGGTGCGGGGGAAGTGCATTGCTCCACACGCGGGACATTCCCGACGATAACCGCCGTCCCGCATTTCGGACGGCGATCCGCACGCTCCACAAAATCGGTGACGCTGGTTCCAGGCAAGGAGGCTCCGCGCCTGGGCGAACGCGCCGAGATGCTCGGGGTCGACCGCTCCCTCGATCGCCAGGCTGCGAAGGTTGATCGACTGTAGTCGGGACTCGTCGATAGGCGTGTCCGCCGGCAGTGTCGCCGCCAAGCGAGGACCGGTGTCCGCCCAGCCAAGCAGAATCGTGACTGCCGCCGCGCCAAGCGATTCCACCTCGGCGCGGGTGAACAGCGGGTCGGCGCCGTCTGGCCTGATGATCGCTGTATCGTCCCGGAACAGATAGAAACGGGCAGCCGGGTCGGAAGCGGCCTCCGCGAGTGACGACTCGTCGCGAGCCTCGCTCCGCCGATCGATGCGGTTGGCGGAAAAGCCGTGGGTCCGGCTCGGTTCCGCGGCCGGGACGCCGTCGAAGAGACTTGTCATGCGTTGGAATCAATCGGTGAGGGCATCGAGGATGGCGGTGACCAGTCTATCGCGATCCGTCGGGTCATAGCCAATCGGTTCACCGACGCCCCACACGGGACCCGGCCAGGCCGGATCGGAGCTGAAACGCGCGATCACGTGGACGTGGAGTTGGCGGACCGTATTACCCAGCGCCGCCACATTGAGCTTCTCGCAATCGGTCGCCGCCCTTAACGCCGCGGAAACACTGACGATTTCGTCGAACAGTGTCGCTCGGTCGGCGGCCTCAAGATCGATGATCTCGGCCATGTCCGGGCGACGCGGCACCAGGATCAGCCATGGAAAGCGAGCGTCGGCGTTCAGACGGAGGTCGGAAAGCGCCAATGCCCGGATCAAGGCCGATTCAGCCACCAGCCGTGACGCCGTCTCGAAGTCTTCTGTCACTTCAATCTCCTGTCGCGCTCGCTCTACGATAGCCCAAGCCGTGCACCAGATCGGATTACGCCTGCCGGCCTGTGGACGATTTTCGTGCGTGGCGCGATGCGAACGGCCGGTCCCTTGCCACCGCGCACCCCCGCCATGATATGGTGCATTGGGAAGTCGGCGGCGGACGCGCTCCTCGCCAACCGGGTCAGGTCCGGAAGGAAGCAGCCCTAACGAGTTTCGGCGCGGGTCGTTCGTCCGGCTTCCTTCTCGCCTCTCGAAGACCAAAATCCAGCGGGATCGGCGGGCACGATTTCAGCGGGCAGCCTCGCCTTGTCGCATGGTCTTACGGCTTGGCAGACCGGTCTTGGCGGACGCACAATGGACGGCAGCACTCAGGACATTGCTGAAACCGGTCATTACCGGGTGCTCGCACGGAAGTACCGTCCGAGCAGTTTCGCCGACCTGATCGGCCAGGAGCCGATGGTGCGAACGCTGACCAATGCGTTCGACACCGGGCGGATCGCACAGGCCTACATGCTCACCGGTGTTCGCGGCGTCGGCAAGACAACGACCGCTCGCATCCTTGCCCGCGCGCTGAACTACCTGGTCCCCGGCGAAATCGACAAGCCGACCATCGCCATGGACCGGCCCGGTGAACACTGCGCCGCGATCATGGAAGGCCGCCATATCGATGTCATCGAAATGGACGCCGCCTCCCATACCGGCATCGACGACATTCGCGAGATCATCGAAGCCTCGCGCTACAAGCCCGCGGTCGCCCGCTACAAGGTCTACATCATCGACGAGGTTCACATGCTGTCCAAGGCGGCCTTCAACGGGCTGCTGAAGACCCTTGAGGAACCGCCGGAACACGTGAAGTTCGTGTTCGCGACCACCGAAATCCGCAAGGTCCCGGTGACGGTGCTATCCCGTTGCCAGCGGTTCGATCTGCGCCGCATCGAAGCCGACCGGCTCATCGGCCTGATGCGCGACATCGCCGGCAAGGAAGGCATCGCGGTCGATGACGAGGCGCTGGTGATGCTCGCCCGTGCCGCCGAAGGATCGGCCCGGGACTCCCTGTCGCTGCTCGATCAAGCCATCGCCCATGCCAGCGGCCAGGTCGAAGCAGAGGCGGTTCGAACGATGCTCGGCCTCGCCGACAAAGCGCTGGTCATCGACCTGTTCGGCGATCTGATGAAAGGCGCCGTCGCCGAGGCCCTAGAGCGCCTGAAAGCGCTCTACGATGTCGGCGCCGACCCGGCCGTCGTTCTGGAGGATCTGGCGGCTTTTACCCACATCGTCACCCGACTGAAGCTCGCGCCGGACGCGGCGGCCGACGGCGGTTTGACTGAGGAAGAGCGCACGCGCGGCACGGAGTTCGCGCAAGCCTTGTCGCTCAGGATTCTTGCTCGGACGTGGCAGATGCTCCTCAAGGGAATTGACGAAGCGCGACAGTCCAACCGTCCGCTCGCGGCGGCCGATATGGTGCTGGTGCGGATCGCCCACGCCGCCGACCTGCCGACGCCGGACGAGGCGCTCCGGGCGCTACGGGACGGCGGTGGAGCGGCAACAACACGCGCACCCCGGGTGGCGGGCTCGTCCGCACCGGCATCGGGACCGCCGGCAGCGCGGCTAGCCGCAGTGGCAGGTGGCGGTGCCTCCACACCGCCGGAACCTAAGGTTACCCCCGCCGCGACGCAGCCTCGGCCGGCATCCGAACCGCTGACGCGTCTCGATAGTTTTGAAGACCTGGTCGCCCTCGCGGGGACGAAGCGCGATCTCAAATGGAAACACGCGCTCGAACATCAGGTGAGAGTGATACACTTCGAGGATGGGCGCGTTGATCTCGCGCCGACCGCCGACGCACCGGCTAGCCTGCCGGGCGATCTTTCCCGCCAGCTTGAGCATTGGACGGGACGCCGGTGGATGGTGGCCGTGGCGCGGGAAGCTGCGGCACCGACGGTCGCCGAGGCTCGCCAAGCCGCCCGCGACCGGTTGGTCGACGATGCAAAGGCCGATCCAGCGGTGGCAGCCGTCCTTGCCGCGTTCCCCGGCGCCGAGGTCGTCGACGTCCGGGTTCGCGGCGATGTGGCCGACGACGACGGTGTTGAGCCCCCGATCGAAGACGCGGGCGAGCTGGACCCCTGACGCGTTCTCGCCGATTCGACATCGACAGAACCGCGTGCAAGAGCCATACAGAACGCCTGACACGCAGCGAGAAGGATACGAGACACGATGGCCCTCGGTGACCTGATGGGGATGATGAAGCAGGCCAAGCAGCTTCAGGAGAAGATGGAGGCCATGCAGGAGGAGGTCGCTGCGATGTCGGTCGAAGGGACCGCCGGCGGCGGCCTGGTGACCGTCACCCTCAACGGCAAGGGCGAGATGAAGGCGATTCGGATCGATCCCTCGCTACTCAAGCCGGAGGAGGGCGAGATCCTGGAGGATCTGATCGTCGCGGCAAGCACCGACGCGCGCAGCAAGGCCGACACCGCCCTCCAGGACAAGATGCGCGAAATGACCGGTGGCATGAACCTGCCCCCCGGCATGAAGTTGCCGATCTAAGCATTCTCCGACCTACCTCGACCGAATGACAAAATCCCACGCCATGATCTCCGGCGCCGCCAGCGGCATCGGCCGCGGCCTTGCTGAAGGTTTCCTGGCTGCCGACTATCGCGTGACGGCCGTCGACCGGGCGCCGCTCGCGTGGCAGGCCGAAAATCTCGACTCGGTCGTGCTCGACGTGACCGACGACGACGCCGTCGCCGCGCTCGCCGATGATCTCGACCACCTCGATGTTTTGATCAATGCCGCGGGCATCATTCGACGGGATGTCGAATTCGATCCCGTCACCTTCGCTGAGGTCGTCGACGTCAACCTCAACGGGACAATGCGCTTGTGCAAGGCATGCCACCCGGCGCTTGCCGATGGTGGTGGCGCGATCATCAACATAGCGTCGGTATTGTCTTTCTTCGGCGGCCCCAACGTTCCGGGATACTCGGCGTCGAAGGGCGGTATCGCAACCTTGACCAAGTCGCTGGCGGTTGCCTGGGCCACCGACGGGATTCGCGTCAACGCCATTGCTCCCGGCTGGATCGATACACCCTTGACCCAGGCGCTGCGCACCGACAGAAACCGCAACCGTAATATCATCAGCCGCACACCTATGATGCGCTGGGGCAAGCCAGCCGATCTGGTCGGGCCGGCGCTCTTCCTCGCCAGCAATGCCGCCGCTTTTGTCACGGGCGTAATTCTGCCGGTCGACGGCGGCTATTGTGCAAGGTAGTCCGGAGGAGACCGATGGACCGCGAAGATCCCAATCCCCGCATGCCGTACCAGCTGGCAATGCCGAGCGAGGCGGCAACCGATGTGGTCATACCCAGCGTTCTTCCCGAGGATGATCGCATCTGGGTGCCTCAAGCGGACAATATCTGGTTCCGACCGCTTTGCCTCAGCGCATCGCAGGGGTATTGGGTCAATCTCCTCAAGGTCACCCGCTCCGGCGTTCTCACCCGTCACCGGCACACCAACCCGGTCCATGGCTACGTGCTGAAGGGTCGTTGGCACTACCTCGAGCACGACTGGGAGGCGGTCGAGGGCGGCTATGTCTACGAACCGCCGGGCGAGACCCACACGCTGATCGTGCCCGAGGACGTTTCGGAGATGATCACCCTGTTCCAAGTGAACGGTCTGATGCTCTATGTCGACCCCTGGGGCAAGACGCTCGGCTTCGAGGACGTATTCACCAAGATCGACATGTGTCGCAAGCACTATACCGACTGCGGCCTCGGCGCGGACTATGTCGACCAATTCATACGCTAGGAAATGCCCCACGCCACTGCCGGACCCGAGATTGAACGCCTGATCCAGCTGCTCGCCAAGCTGCCGGGGCTCGGTCCGCGTTCAGCTCGGCGCGCAGCGCTCCATCTCATCAACAAAAAGGACGACCTGCTCGTCCCGCTGGCGAGCGCTATGGCTGTGGCGGCCGAAAAGATCGTCGTCTGCTCGATCTGCGGTAACGTCGACACCGCCGATCCCTGCATGATCTGCGCCGACCCCCGACGCGATGCAGCGACCATCGTCGTCGTCGAGGAAGTTGCCGACTTGTGGGCGCTGGAGCGCGCCGACGCGGTCAACGCGCGCTACCACGTCCTCGGTGGCGTGCTGTCGCCCCTCGATGGCATCGGTCCTGACGACCTCGGAATCGCTAGCCTGGTGGCGCGGGTGGCCGCAGGCGGAGTTAACGAGGTGATCCTCGCCGTCAACGCCACCGTCGAGGGACAGACCACGGCCCACTACATCACCGACCAACTTACAGGGACGGGCGTGAAGGTCTCTCGCCTCGCCCACGGCGTTCCGGTTGGCGGTGAGCTCGACTATCTCGACGAGGGGACTCTCGCTGCCGCTATTCGCAGCCGAACGGCATTCGACTGAGGTTCGGTCTACCTCTCGCAAAACCGCATTTGTGAAAACCGTCATAACCGTGCACCATCGCGCCTCGTAAGGTCCATCGGAGCCGCGGTGATCGCGGTCTTCTGTATCCAACCGAGGAGGGTGACATGCTCCGTACGATCGTGATCGCGTCAGGACTGGTAATGGGATCGAGCCTGGCCGCCCACGCCGCCGACGTCTCGCAAGCCGCCGACTTCGCCGAATTCACCAGACATTTCTGCGCGAAAACACCGGACAAGCAGCACATCTTTGTCGTGCCGGCGTCGGTGTTCACCGATCAGTCCTCCGTCGACTGTGACGGCGCGGTATCCACGCTGCGCACCAGCGAACCGAGCGACGACCCCGGCCATATCATCTACAATATCGACCCGCCGGAAGGCGTTGACATGGCTTATGATTGCGACGGCAAGGCCGACGTCGGGATCACGCTGGTAGCGCTCAATTGCCTGCCCGCATCGATGGAATCGATGGACCATCCGAAGAACTGAATCGGGCCAGGCCTCGCCCCGGATAACGACCGGGACCGCGAAGGCCTACCCCAGGCCTTCGCGGAACGGACTCGCCGGATAGACGCCAAGAATGCGAAATTCGGCGCAGAAAAACTGCAACTCCTCCAGCGCCAGCGTCAGCGGCCTGTCGTCGGGATGGCCATCGACGTCGGCATAGAACTGGGTCGCGAAGAACTGACCGTCAAGCTGATAGCTCTCCAGCTTGGTCATATTGACCCCGTTGGTGGCAAAGCCGCCGAGGGCCTTGTAGAGCGCGGCCGGAACGTTGCGGACCCGGAACACGAAGGTGGTGATCACCGGGCCGTTGCGCTGCGCCGCGCGGACCGCCTCCCGCGCCAGGATGATGAACCGCGTTGTATTGTGGCTTTCGTCCTCGACATCCTCCTCGAGGATTTCCAGCCCATAGAGTTCCGCCGCGAGCCGCGGTGCGAAAGCAGCCTGACTCAGGTCGTTGGCTTCGGCGACCTCGCGGGCCGCGCCTGCCGTGTCGCCCGCCACCACCGGCTTCCAGCCCCGCGCGCGCGTGATCTTGCGACACTGGCCGAGCGCATGAATGTGGCTGTGCACCGACCGGATACTCTCGATTGTCGCCCCTTTCGGCGCCATCAGTTGAAAGTGGATCGGCAGGAAATGCTCTCCGATGATGTGAAGACCAGACGTCGGCAACAGGTGATGGATGTCGGCGACCCGTCCGGCAACCGAGTTTTCGATCGGGATCATTGCGAGATCGGCGTCGCCCCGCGCGACCGCACCGAAGCAATCCTCGAACGTCGGGCAGGGCACGGCCTCCGCATCGGGGCGGGCTTCCCGACAGGCAAGGTGCGAGTTGGCCCCCGGCTCTCCTTGAAACACAATTTTCTTCAAACGATTCAGACCTTTACAGTTTCGGTTGTTGACAGGAGCTCATGAGCGCGAGCGAGGTCGGCTTCGGTGTCAACACCGAGAGGTACGGCGTCGACGATCGTGACATCGATCCGCATACCGGCTTCCAGCGCGCGCAGCTGCTCCAGTCGTTCGCGTGTCTCAAGGTGGCTGGGCGCCAGGTCCATGTATTGGCGCAGCGCCGAACGGCGGTAGGCGTAGAGGCCGATGTGGTGGAACAGCGGCCCGTCTCCGAATGGTGCGGTCGCCCGGGTGAAGTAAAGGGCCCGCAGGCGGCGTGGGGCTATCGGCGTACCAATCACCTTGACCACGCTCGGTGCCGTCTTTTCTTCCTCGTCGACAATTTCCGCCGCAACAGTCCCGATATCGACGTTGGCGTCCGAAAGCGGCGCCAGCGATGCCCGCAGTGTCTCAGGCTCTACGGTCGGCAGATCGCCCTGGAGGTTGACGACTACCTCCGCCCTGCCGTCGGGGTCGACCGTGGTCAACGCCTCGTCAATCCGCGACGTTCCGTTGAGGTGATCGGACCGAGTGAGAACGGCCTCGCCGCCCGCAGCTTTGATCGCTTCGGCGATCGCAGGCTCATCGGTCGCCACCACGACGCGACCGAGATCAGCCTCCATCGCACGCCGCCAGACATGGACGATCATCGGCTCGCCGTGAATATCGGCCAGCGGTTTGCCGGGCAGGCGGGTTGACGCCATTCGCGCTGGAATGAGGATGATGGCCGCGGCAAGCGGCATGGTCCGGTCTCCGGCCCGGCATAACCGGGGCAAAAGGTCTCAAGGCGCTTGCGCTTATACGTGTTGCCTCGACTGGCGCAAAGCCTGTACTTTCCGGCTCAATTGGAACGGCCGAAGCCCACCCGGCCGGCAGGGGACGGCCCAAGCGGGAACCAGCCATGAATTTCGAGTTCAACAAGATTGCGGGCGCAGTACTTGGCACCGCGGTGGCGGTGATGGCGGTCAACATCATGGCGGCGGTGATTTACGACACGCCGCACGTCGAAGAGCCGGGCTATGTCATCGCCGTCGCGGATAGCGGGGCCGGAGACGGGGCCGGATCGGGCCAGCCGGAGGTGGCGCCGATCGCTGATCGGTTGCAAGTCGCCGATCTTGGAGCGGGCGAGACGCAAGGCAGGAAGTGCATCGCATGCCATACGTTCGTGCAGGGTGGGCCCAACAGGGTCGGGCCGAACTTATGGAACGTCGTCGGTGGTCCGTATGCCCACATTGGCGATTTCGGTTATTCCGAAGCGATCCAGACAGCAGCAGCCGAGGGTCGGACCTGGACGTTCGACGAACTCGACGGTTATTTGGAAAATCCTCGAGGATTTTTGCCCGGCACAGCGATGGCGTTCGCCGGGATTCGCCGACCCGATGAGCGAGCCGACATGATCCTCTTTCTCCGCTCGCTGTCGAACGATCCGGTTCCGCTGCCGGCGGTCACGGTGGTCGAGGCTGAGGAGGCCGCTCCTGAGACTCCCGAGGCGGAAGCCGCTGCGACCGAGGAGATAGAACAGGGCCAATCGGAAGAAGAGATGGCCGACGACGACGCGGCCGCGGAAGAGATCGGCGACGAGGCATCGACCGAGGAAGAGGCGGCAGACGAGACCGCCGCCGAGGAAGCCGGCCCGGATGCCGACGAAGCCGAGGTTATCGCTGACGAGGAGGCCGCCGAGGACGCCCCTGCCGAGGGCACTGACCCGGCAGAGGAAGCAGCGGACGAGGCCGCGGCCGAGGAGACACCCGCCGCTGACGAAGCGGATTCACCATCCGGCGGTTGAATCTGGGGGCTGATATCGGCATCTCCACGGGCCGAGCACCGGCACCCACGGAGTGATGACCAAGGTACGGATTCCCTTGAATCCGGCCAATAACAGGCGGTCAAATCGCCAAAGATCTGCCGGACCGCCGCGTTCGTTCCCAAATCTCCCGATCCTGACGAGATCAAGTCCGCATGAAATCTCTGTAAGGTAGCGCTTGTGCGGTGTCACTCGCGCCGCTTCGCCCTTATTATTGCCGGAGAGACGGCATATTGGCGGTTGATGATTGCCGCCCCAATGAGGAGCAGCGCGGCGGATGCGAGTCTTTACCTCGTCTGTAATTGCCCTGTCAGCAGCCTTGATGCTGACCGCCACCGGCCCCGGGTACGCCGATGACGGCGAGTGGGTCCATTCGGCGAGCCTAATAGGCGAGCCTGGATATCCGGATGGTTTCCCCCATTTCAATTACGTCAATCCGGATGCACCGAAGGGCGGTGTGGCGCGGTTGTCCGGGGTCAGTCCGACCTTCGATACACTGAATCCGATCTTGCCGCGCGGCGTTGCTGCTAATGGTCTCGGCCTTATCTACGAGACGCTGTTCACGAGTGCCTTTGACGAAGCAGACATCTCTGGTGAGTACCCACTTATAGCCGAGGCCAAAAAGGTCCCCAGCGATCTGTCGAGCGTGACCTACCGGCTGAACCCCAACGCCAAATGGCACGACGGCCAACCGATCACCGCGGAAGACGTTGTCTGGTCGTTCGAAAAGACGGTCGAACTCGACCCGCGCCGTGCCTTCTACTACCAGCATGTCACCGGCGCCGAGATCACCGGCGACCGCGAGATCACCTTTACCTTCGACCAGACCGGCAACCGCGAACTCCCGCTCATCGTCGGCCAATTGCTGATTCT
Source organism: Bauldia sp. (assembly GCF_965232525.1). Lineage (GTDB taxonomy): Bacteria > Pseudomonadota > Alphaproteobacteria > Rhizobiales > Kaistiaceae > Bauldia. Next base: position 681,541 of record NZ_OZ246980.1, read on the forward strand.
GCCAAAGCATTGGTGGGAAGGAACCGACGCCCAGGGCAACCAGCGGGACATCGCGTCCGGCACGCTTGAACCGCCGCTCGGTTCCGGACCGTATCGCATCAGCTCGGTCAATCCGGGCCGTTCGATCACCTACGAGCGGGTGCCCGACTACTGGGCGGCTGACCTCAACGTCAATGTCGGCCAGAACAATTTCGATGAGATACGCTTCGAACATTACCGCGACAGAAACGTCGAGTTTGAGGCGTTCAAAGCGGACAACTTCGACTATTGGGCCGAGAACGAGGCCAAGCGTTGGGCCACCGGTTACAACGTCCCCGCGGTGCGGGATGGACGCATCATCAAGGAGTTGGTGGAACTGGAACAGGTCTCCGGCGTCATGGTCGGATTTATTCCCAACGTGCGGCGCGAGCCTTTTGACGATCCGCTCGTCAGGCGGGCGCTCAACTATGCGTTCGATTTCGAAGACCTTAACCGTCGGATTTTCTTCGATCAGTATGATCGCATCGGGTCGTTCTTCCACGGGATACCTCTGGCCGCGACCGGGTTGCCCGAGGGCGAAGAACTGGAGATTCTCGAAACCGTTCGCGACCAGGTTCCACCAGAGGTCTTTACGGAGCCGTACGTCAATCCGGTTGGCGGCGACGGACAGAAGCTCCGCGCGAATCTGTCGAAAGCCGTGGAACTGCTCGGAGAGGCCGGCTACACGCTGGACGGCAATGTCATGCGTAACGCGTCTGGCGAGCCGTTAACCTTCGAGATTTTGCTGAATACAAACGTCATCGAGAAGGTGGCACTCGCCTATCAGCAATGGCTGGCGAGAATTGGCATCGAGGCACGTGTCCGCTCGGTCGATTCCAATCAGTTCGTCAGCCGCGTGCGTTCCCGCGATTTCGATATGATCTACAGTGGCTGGGCCCAGTCCAATTCGCCGGGTAACGAACAGCTCAACTACTGGGGATCGGAAGCCGCTGACCGCGACTCCTCGCAAAACTACGCGGGGATCAAGGATCCGGCGGTCGATGAACTGATCCGGCGGGTCATCTTCGCGGAAGATCGTGAAGAACTGGTCGCGGCCACCAGGGCGCTCGACCGCGTGTTGATGGCGAACCAGTACGTCATCCCGAGCTATACGATCATTCCGGAACGGATCGCTTACTGGAATCGGTTCGGCCATCCGGAAGGCTATGGCAGATTCGCGCTCGGCTTTCCCACCATCTGGTGGTGGGACGAGGAAAAGGCAGCTCAGACCGGAGGACGATCGTGATCGGCCGCCGCGGCCTCACCCGCCGCACCGCGCTGCAGGTCGCGGGCGCTGGGGCGCTGGCCGCGGCTCTACCCCTCCCGGCGATGTCGAACGAACTCCGCCGCACGCATGGTCTGGCGGTCCTGGGCGACCTGAAATACCCGCCGGACTTTGCCCATCTCCAATATGTGAATCCCGACGCCCCGAGGGGCGGCGAGCTGAAGACCCAGGCGTGGCAACGCATCTACAACCAGAATTTCAATACCTTCAACACTTTGAACATGCATGTGCTCAGCGGCGACGGCGCCTTCGGCATGGAGCACACCTACGCGACGCTGATGGATTATGCCTGGGACGAGCCGCGCAGCGTATACGGGTACGCGGCCGAAGCCGTCGAAGTGTCAGACGATCAGAATACGTTGCGCTTTCTCCTCCGTCCGGAAGCGCGTTTCCACGACGGCACACCAATCACCGCAGCGGATGTCGTGTTCTCGATCGAGAAGATCCGCGATCAAGGCCATCCAAACATCTCAACCGAGTTAAAGGGCATTATCGAGGTCGTTGCCGAAGACGATCGGACGATCCGGATCCAACTCGCTGAGGATACCGGCCGTGGCCTGCCGGTGACGATCGCGGCGATGGTGCCGATCTTCTCAGCGGCTTGGTGGGAAGGGCGCGACTTCACGGCATCGCTGTCGGAGGCGCCGCTCGGGTCCGGCCCCTTGCGGGTCAGGGATTATTCGTTCGGCAGCTTTATCGAATACGAGCGGGTGCCGGACTTCTGGGCCGCCGACGTGGCGGTGATGGTCGGGCGCTTCAACTTCGACCGGTTGCGCTTCGACTACTTCCGCGATCGGGTCCCGGCCTTCGAGTCGTTCAAGAAGGGTCTGATGACCTTCCGCGAGGAGTTCACGTCGCGGATCTGGGCGCGCGACTACAACTTTCCGGCGGTCAGCGAGGGACGCGTTCAGCTGGATGAGCTGCCCGACGGCAGGCCGTCGGGCGCCCAAGGCTGGTTCTTCAACACCCGCCGGCCGCATTTTGCCGACCCGCGGGTCCGCCACGCGATCGCGACGGTGTTTGATTTCGAATGGACCAATCAGAACATCATGTTCGGGTCTTACGACCGGACGACTTCGTTCTTCGAAAACTCGCCGCTCAAGGCCGAGGGCCTTCCCGGCGCCGACGAACTGGCGCTCCTGGAGCCGTTGCGCGACCAGGTCGACCCCGCCGTCTTTGAGGAACCGGTGGTGCCACCGGTCTCCGACGGCACGGGACGCGACCGCAGCCTGCGGCGCCAGGCGTTGGCCCTGCTTCAGGAAGCGGGACACACCCTGTCCGGCAACACGCTGCTGAAGCCGGACGGCAACCCTTTGACGTTCGAGTTCCTCGGCAACACGCGCTCGTTCGAACCGCACCACAACGCCTACATCAACAATCTGCGCTCGATCGGCATCGAAGCCACGTATCGCGTCGTCGAAGCGGCGCAATACACCGCACGATTGGACACCTTCGATTTCGACGTGGTGGTGGTTCGGTTCAACATGGGGCTTGCGCCCGACGAGGCGATCTATCAGTTTTTCCGGTCGGACTCGGCCGCGCAGAACGGCTCGAACAACCTCGCCGGCATCGCCGATCCGGCCGTCGACGTTCTCCTCGACAGAATCGTCCATGCCGATACGTGGGAGGACTTCGTCGCCGCGAGCCGTGCGCTCGATCGCGTCTTGAGGGCCGGCTACTACTGGGTACCGCAGTGGTACAAACCGACCCACTGGATCGCGTATTGGGACATGTACCAGCGCCCCGAAACCAAGCCGCTTTACGATCGCGCGGTCATCGACACCTGGTGGTTCGATGCCGACAAGGCCGCCGCCATCGGCAAGGCCGGATAACAAAGGAACCCGATGGGCGCATACATCACCCGGCGCCTGCTGCTGATGATCCCGACGATCATCGGTATCATGGCGATCAGCTTCCTGGTCATCCAGTTCGCGCCGGGCGGCCCGATTGAGCGGATCATCGCTCAACTTCAGGGCACCGACGTTTCAGCCACTGCACGGATCTCCGGCGGTGGCGGCGACTTTCAAGGCGTCGCCGACGGCGGAAGCGCCGGAGGGGGCAGCGACGTCACCTCGAACTATCGCGGTGCTCAGGGGCTCGATCCCGAATTCATCCGCCAACTCGAGGTCCAGTTCGGCTTCGATAAACCAGCACTCGAACGCTTCGGCCTGATGCTGTGGAACTACATTCGCTTCGATTTCGGTGAGAGCTATTTCCGCGACATATCCGTTGTCGATCTGATCATCGAAAAGCTGCCGGTGTCGATCTCGCTCGGGCTGTGGATGACCCTGATCTCCTACCTGATCTCGATCCCGCTCGGCGTACGCAAGGCGATGAAGGACGGCTCGCGCTTTGACGTCTGGACAAGTGGAGTGATCGTCGTCGGCTACGCGATCCCTGGCTTTCTCTTCGCGATCCTCCTGATCGTCCTGTTCGCCGGCGGCAGCTTCCTCGACTGGTTCCCGCTGCGCGGCCTCACCTCCGACAACTGGGCGTCGCTCCCCTGGTACGAGAAGATCGTCGACTACTTCTGGCATTTGGCGCTACCGCTGACGGCGATGGCGCTGTCAGCCTTCGCAACGACGACGCTGCTCACCAAGAATTCGTTTCTCGATGAAATCCGCAAGCAGTACGTGATGACCGCGCGGGCCAAGGGCCTGACCGAGCGGTCCGTGCTCTACCGTCACGTGTTCCGTAACGCGATGCTCATCGTCATCGCCGGATTTCCCGGTGCGTTCATCTCATCCTTCTTTGCCGGATCGTTGCTGATCGAGACGATCTTCTCCCTCGACGGGTTGGGGCTGCTTGGGTTCGAGTCGGTGATCAATCGCGACTACCCGGTCGTCTTCGCCACGCTCTACATCTTCTCGCTGATGGGGCTCCTCGTGAACCTCGCCTCCGACATCACCTACACAGTGATCGATCCCCGGATCGACTTCGAGACGCGCGAGGTCTGAGGTGGACCAGGTCCTCGAAAAGCGCGACCTCGAGACCATCTACCCGGAGCCCGGTCAGGCCGAGCCGCCGCCCGAGAAGTTCCGGCTGTCGCCGCTCAACCGCCGGCGCTGGGAGAACTTCAAGGCCAACCGACGCGGTTACTGGTCGTTGTGGATTTTCCTCGTGCTGTTCGTCCTGTCGCTCGGCGCGGAGTTCATCGTCAACGACCGGCCGATCGTCGTTTCCTACAAGGGCGACATCCTGCTGCCGGTGTTCAACAACTATCCGGAGTCCCGCTTCGGCGGCTTCCTGGCGACCACCGACTACCGCGACCCCTTCATCCAGGATGAGATCAGCGCCAATGGCTGGATGGTGTGGCCACCGATCCGCTACGCCAACCGCACCGTTAACAACGAACTGGCGCGCCCGGCGCCGGCGCCGCCGTGGTGGATGATGAGCCTTCAGGAGCGCTGCTCACGCTATGCGCTCGGCGTCGACGATCCCAACTGCACACCCGGCAACTGGAACTGGCTCGGCACCGACGACCAGGGTCGCGACGTGGTCGCGCGACTGGTCTACGGCTTCCGCATCTCGGTGCTGTTCGGGCTGACCCTCGCCATCATCTCATCGGTCATCGGTGTGATCGCCGGTGCGGTCCAGGGCTATTTCGGCGGCTGGACCGACCTCATCTTCCAGCGCTTCATCGAAATCTGGACGTCGATCCCGACCCTCTACCTGCTCCTAATCATCTCCTCGGTGATCGCACCGAGTTTCTTCGTCCTGCTCGGCATCTTGCTGCTGTTCTCATGGGTGTCGCTTGTCGGGGTCGTGCGTGCCGAGTTTCTGCGCGGCCGCAACTTCGAGTACATCAACGCCGCCCGCGCCCTCGGCGTCGGCAACCGCACGATCATGTTCCGCCACCTGCTGCCCAACGCGATGGTGGCGACCCTGACTTTCCTGCCGTTCATCCTCAACGGCTCGATCACCACGCTGACCTCGCTCGATTTCCTAGGCTTCGGATTGCCGCCGGGCTCACCGTCGCTGGGCGAACTGCTGGCGCAGGGCAAGGACAACATCCAGGCACCCTGGCTCGGGCTAACCGGATTCTTCGTCATCTCGGTGATGCTCTCGCTGCTCATCTTCATCGGCGAAGGCGTCCGCGATGCCTTCGATCCGCGCAAGGTGTTCGAGTAATGGCGATGGCCGATAGCCACGGGAAGCGCGAGCAGATACCGGATCAGGCAAAGCCCGCATGACCGAGCCCAGCACCACAGCCGAGCCGTTGCTCGCCGTCGACGACCTTGGCGTTGAGTTCCACCAGGGCGGTCATCTCACCGTCGCCGTCAAGCATGTGAGCTTCACCATAGGCCGCGGCGAAACCGTCGCGCTGGTCGGCGAATCCGGCTCGGGCAAGTCGGTCACCGCGCTGTCGGTAATGAAGCTTCTGCCCTACCCGGCGGCTTCCCACCCCACTGGTGTCATCCGCTTCAAGGATGTCGATCTCCTCACCGCACCCGACGCCGAGCTCCGCGCGGTTCGTGGCAACGACATTGGCATCATCTTCCAGGAGCCGATGACCTCGCTTAATCCACTTCACACGGTCGAGCGGCAGATTGGCGAGACGCTGAAGCTGCATCGCGGCCTCTCGGACGCCGCGGCTCGTGAGCGTGTGCTCGAGCTCCTCGATCAGGTCGGGATTCCCGATCCGGAGGAGCGCCTGGGATCGTATCCGCACCAGTTGTCCGGCGGACAGCGCCAGCGAGTGATGATCGCCATGGCGCTCGCCAATGAGCCCGATCTTCTGATCGCCGACGAACCGACGACCGCGCTGGACGTGACGGTCCAAGCGCAAATTCTTGAGCTTCTCCGTGACCTGCAGGCCAAGACCGGCATGGCGATGCTGTTCATCACCCACGATCTCGGCATCGTCCGCAAGATGGCGACGCGGGTGTGTGTGATGACGGAAGGGGAAATCGTCGAGGCGGGCCCTACCGAGCAGGTGTTTACCGCCCCCCAGCATCCCTACACACGACATCTGCTCTCGGCTGAGCCCAAGGGTGATCCGCCAGCCTCGGATCCCAACGCGCCGATCGTCATGGAAGCCGACGACCTCAAGGTCTGGTTCCCGATCAAGCGCGGGCTGCTGCGCAAGGTGGTCGGCCACATCAAGGCCGTCGACGGGATCGATGTCGCGGTGCGCGCCGGGCAGACGCTCGGCATCGTCGGGGAGTCCGGGTCCGGCAAGACCACGCTCGGCCTGGCGATGATGCGCCTCATCTCGTCCGAAGGTCGGATCGTCTTCCTGGGTCACGATATCGAGAACAACAACTTCACACAGATGCGACCGCTCCGCCGCGAGATGCAGATCGTCTTCCAGGACCCTTACGGCTCACTCAGCCCCCGCATGTCGGTCGCCGACATCGTCGAGGAGGGTCTTACCATCCATGCGCCGAACCTGTCGTCCGCCGAACGCGACCGCAAGGTCGTCCATGCGCTGGAGGAAGTCGGCCTCGACCCCGCGACCCGGTTCCGCTACCCGCATGAGTTTTCCGGCGGGCAGCGCCAGCGCATCGCCGTGGCGCGCGCGATGGTGCTCGAACCGAAATTCGTCATGCTCGACGAGCCGACATCCGCCCTCGACATGAGCGTCCAGGCGCAAGTGGTCGACCTGCTGCGGGACCTGCAGAAGCGACACGACCTCGCGTATCTGTTCATCAGCCACGATCTCAAGGTGGTGAAGGCGCTGGCCAACGACATCGTGGTCATGCGCAACGGCAAGGTGGTGGAAAGCGGGCCGTCGGCGAAAGTGTTCGAACATCCGGAAACGGATTACACCAAGGCCCTGATGGCGGCGGCCTTCGATATGATCGCCGCGCCGCGCGGAGTGGTGTCGCAGTAGGACGATGACGCACCGGGGGGCGATTCTGATTGCCAGCGGGCCCTGGGACCCGCAGCCATGGCTCGATGCGGTTCGGGCCGTCGAGCCGGGGCGCGAGGTCTTCGTCTGGCCGAACCTGCCGGAGCCCGGCGCCATCCACTACGTCATGGCGTGGCAACCGCCGCTCGCCGCCCTGCAGGGATTGCCGCATCTCAAGGCGATCTTCTCCCTCGGCGCAGGTGTCGAGCATATCGTCGTACATGATGATCTCCCGGATGTTCCCACCTGTCGCGTCGTCGACGACGACCTCACCCGGCGCATGACCGAATGGGTGGTGCTGCAGGTGCTCATCCACCATCGCCGGCAATTGACCTACCTGCATCAACAGCGCGAACGCGTCTGGCGCGAGCGCAGCCAGCCGGCGGCTTCCGAAGTGCGGGTCGGAATCATGGGCCTCGGAGTCCTAGGCCGCGCCGCCGCAGCCGCTGTTACCGCGCTTGGGTTCCAGGTGGCTGGCTGGAGCCGTCAACCCAAATCCATCGACGGTATCGAAACCTTCGCCGGGCCGGGTGAGCGCGACGCGTTCCTCGCCCGTACCGATATCCTCGTTTGCCTCCTGCCGCTCACCCCGGCAACTCGCGGCATTCTGGCGATGCCGCTTTTCGAGACCCTCGCCCGTGACGGGCGGTTGCAGGGGCCCGTCTTGATCAACGCCGGCCGCGGCGGACTACAGGTCGAAGCCGATATCATCGACGCACTGGAGCGCGACATATTGGCCGGCGCCAGTCTCGACGTGTTCGAGACCGAGCCGCTCGACCGCGACAGTCCCCTCTGGGCCCTCGACAATCTGGTGATCACGCCTCACTGCGCCGCCTGGAGCAACCCGGAGGCGCTAACGCATCTGATCCTTGACCAGATCCGGGCTTACGAAGCCGGAGAGCCGCTACGCCATGTTGTCGACGCTGAGGCGGGTTACTAGCCGCTTGCACTTAGCCCGGGCAGGACATGGTGATGTCCAGCGTCCAATCCTGGAGATTGTAGTCGCCGTCCTCCGGCGGGCTGGTGATCAACGTGCCCGTCGCCGACGCAAAGTCGCCGGTGCCGCCTACGATCGCCCAGTCAACCGGACCGAGCGTGCTCCGCTCCGTGTCGGAGGCATCGGGCAGATCGGTGGTGATCGAGGCGACCACGTCGCCGTTCGGGAATACGATCGTCCCCGATGCAGTTACGGCATCACCGCGCCCTTCGACGCTTTGGAGAACCGTTGTGATCACATGGAAAACGCCGATCCGATTGTCCTCGGCGTCGTGAACCGCCCAACGCAGGATGCGACGGTCTCCGGGGTGCACGCCCTCGGGACCGTGGTCGACATAGATCAATTCTTCGAGTTTCTGGAAAAGCGCCAGATCGGTACACGCTGGCCCGTCGATGTCCTGAGCCGCCGCGTTGCCAGAAGCCATGAAGCTGACCATTGCTCCAATCAACATCGTTAATCCGCTGATCTTCATCGAAAGAACCTCCCATCCCTAATCCCCGCCCGGATCGAACCCAAGATGGCAAGCATTCAACACGATACGCAGCGTTGTGACACCAGATTTTCCGACTGTGACGGCCGGAACAAACCGTGGACGACCGCTGGTCGACGCGGTACCTGTTGTCTCCATGACCGCGCCCGTTCGCATCGCTGACAGCGCAGACGCCCTGCTGCCGGCGCCATTCGCGGCCTGGTTCGCCGGCCGCGGCTGGACTCCGCGGCCGCATCAAATTGCCCTCCTGGAGAAGGCCCGGGCGGGCCGGTCGACCCTGCTGATCGCCCCGACCGGTGCCGGCAAAACACTCGCCGGGTTTCTGCCGTCACTGGTGTCGCTCTACGAACGGCCGCGAGACGCCCCGCTCGGCGGGCGCGGGCCCCATACCCTCTACGTCTCACCGCTGAAAGCGCTGGCCGTCGATATCGCCCGCAACCTCGAGCAACCGGTCTCCGAGATGGACCTTCCAGTCCGCCTCGAAACCCGGACCGGCGATACGCCGCTGCACAAGCGCCAACGGCAGAAGCTGCGGCCGCCCGACATCCTGCTCACCACGCCGGAGCAGACGGCCCTGCTCCTTTCCGCCACGGACGCGGACCGCTTTTTCGCCGACCTGCAGACGGTGATCCTCGACGAGTTGCATTCGCTGGTGGTGAGCAAGCGCGGCGATCTCCTCGCCCTGGGGCTGGCGCGTTTGCGGACACTCGCTCCGAAGCTGAAGACCATCGGCCTGTCTGCGACCGTCGCCGATCCGGACGGCCTGCGCGCCTGGCTGATGGCGCAGACCGGCAGCCGCCGACGCTTCGCCGACATCGTCACGGTCGAGGGCGGCGCCAAGCCCGACATCACCATCCTCAAATCAGACGAGCGGGTCCCCTGGTCCGGCCACTCCGCGCGCTACGCCCTCAGCGACATCTACACGGCGATCGCCGCGAGCCGGATGGCGCTGCTGTTCGTCAATACCCGCAGCCAAGCGGAGCTGATATTCCAGGAACTCTGGCGCATCAACACCGACGGCCTGCCGATCGCCCTGCATCACGGCTCGCTCGACGCCACCCAACGGCGCAAAGTGGAGCGGGCCATGGCCGCCGGCCAGCTGCGCGCCGTGGTCGCCACGTCAACCCTCGATCTGGGCATCGACTGGGGCGACGTCGACCTCGTTGTCCATATCGGCGCGCCGAAGGGTGCCAGCCGCCTGGCCCAGCGTATCGGCCGCGCCAATCATCGTCTTGACGAGCCGTCGCAAGCGCTCCTCGTCCCGGCCAATCGCTTCGAGGTGATGGAGTGTCAGGCCGCCCTTGATGCCAACTATCTCGGCGCCCAGGATACGCCGCCGATCCGCGACGGCGGCCTCGACGTGCTCGCCCAGCATGTGCTGGGGATGGCCTGCGCCGGCCCGTTCGACGCGGGAGACGCGCACCGGGAGATCGCCTCGGCCTATCCCTATCGCGACCTGACGCGGGAAACGTTCGACCGCGTCGTCGAATTCGTCGCCACGGGCGGCTATGCGCTGAAGACCTACGACCGGTATGCGAAGATCCGCCGGGGCCCCGACGGGTTATGGCGGCTGACTCATCCCCGCTTCGGGCAGCAGTACCGGCTGAACGTCGGCACAATCATCGAGGCGGCGATGCTCAACGTGCGGGTCAGCCGCTCCGCCCGCCAAGGCTTCGCGGGTCGCGGCGGGCGGATCCTCGGCAAGATCGAAGAGTACTTCATCGAGGATCTGACGCCGGGCGATACGTTTCTGTTCGCTGGCCAGATTCTTCGCTTCGAAGGCGTCCGCGAGAACGAGGCCATCGCTACCCGTACCGCCGACGACACGCCGAAAATCCCGATCTACGCCGGTGGCAAGTTCCCGCTCACCACTTACCTTGCCAAGAGCGTGCGGGCGTTGCTTGCTGATCCGAAAGCTTGGTCGCGGCTGCCGTCGCAGGTGTCCGACTGGCTGAGAATCCAGAAACGCCGGTCGCTGCTGCCGAAGCGTGACCAGCTGCTGATCGAGACGTTTCCGCGTGGGCGAAGATTCTATCTGGTCTGCTACCCGTTCGAAGGACGGCTCGCCCATCAGACATTGGGGATGTTGCTGACCCGCCGGCTGGAGCGGGCGCGGCTGCGTCCGACCGGCTTTGTCGCAACCGACTATTCGCTGGCGGTCTGGGGACTGCGCGACATCGGCGCCGCTTTTGCCCGCGGTGATCCGAGCCCGGCCGCGCTCTTCGATGAGGATATGCTGGGCGACGACCTCGATGCGTGGCTTGCCGACAGTTACCTGCTGAAGCGCACCTTCCGCGCCTGCGCCCTGATTTCCGGACTGATCGAAAAACGCCATCCGGGCAAGGAAAAGACCGGCCGCCAGGTCACCGTCTCGTCCGATCTCATCTACGACGTGCTGCGCGAGCACGAGCCGGACCATATCCTGATGCAGGCAACCTGGACCGATGCCGCCACCGGCCATCTCGACGTCGCCCGCCTGGGTGGACTGCTGTCCCGAATCAAGGGCAGAATCGTCCACAAGCGTCTGGATCGGATTTCGCCTTTGGCGGTTCCGGTGATGCTTGAGATCGGCAAGGAAGCCGTGCCCGGCGAGGCACAGGAGGATGTTCTGCGCGAAGCCGCCGACGATCTGGTCCGTGAGGCGATGGGCGATGGCTGAGGCCGCGAGGGTGCAGGCCTCCGAGAGCACGCCGGCGTTGGTCGGCGTCGCTGGCGTCGTGCTGGAAGCCTTCCCCGACGGGGTTCTCTGGTGGGCGGATCAGCGATTGTTGGTGGTCGCCGACCTGCATCTGGAAAAGGGCTCGGCTTTTGCCCGCCGCGGGCAGTTGATCCCGCCCTACGACACCACCGCGACGCTTACCCGACTGAGCCGCGTCGTGACGCGACTGGCCCCGCGCATCGTCGTGTCACTCGGCGACAGCTTCCATGACAACGATGGCGCCACACGCCTCTCCCGGCGCGACCGCGCGGCATTGGCGTCGATCCAGTCCGGCCGCGACTGGATTTGGATCGCCGGCAATCACGACCCGGCGCTACCCCGCGACCTCGCCGGATCACATCTCGACCAGTTGGCGGTCGGCCCGGTCCGCTTCGTGCACGAGCCGCTTCCGGGGGCTCCCGCAGGCGAGATTGCCGGGCATCTGCATCCCGCCGCTCGGGTCGCCGGCAATGGCCGATCGGTGCGCCGCCGCTGTTTCGCCGGTGACGGTGAACGGCTGGTGATGCCCGCGTTCGGCACCTACGCCGGCGGGCTCAACATTATGGACCGCGCATTCGCCGGGCTGTTCGCGCTGCAGACGCTGCGCGCCTTCATGCTCGGCGACGACCGGGTCTACCCCGTCGGCTCCAGAGCGCTGCGGCCCGACTGACTGGCCTACGGTCAGTCGCGGCGGAAAATCAAACCGCCGAGCCAACCTATGAACAGGGCTAGTACCACGCACGCGAGCCCGTAGAGCAGCGCATGTTCCTGAGACGCGGCGAACATGAACTGCTCGAGACCGACCTTGACGATCTGAACCTCACCCTGCTCGTGGGCAAGCAGGGCGTTGCCCGAGAACAGGTAGACGTCGATGGTGTAGCGCCCGTCAGGGGCGTTGGCCGGGACCCACATCGCCGACTGGAAGACATTGTCGGTGCCGCCTATGAAAGACACACCGGCAAACTGCTCCGTGTAGAGCCCAGCATCCTGCTTAAGCCGAATGAACGCCTCGCGGAATTCTTCCGCCCGAGGATCGTTGGCCTGGGCGTGGTTCTGATAGGTCAGTCGGATGTTCTCGAAGCCGAGTTCGTAGCGCGCGAGCAGCGGCCCGGTCGAAATCTCCGTCAGGTCGCCGGACGTGTCGAGCGCGTACACCGACGGTGCATCGATGATCGTCTCCGAGGCGTTGTTGATCCATAGGAAGGCGATCCTGTCCTTCCGCCTCTCGACCACGGTTTCCGGTGGACCACGAAACAGAACGGCGATCTCGTAGTCTTCCGGACGTGACACGGTCGCTGCATCGCGGGTTATGACGCCGAAGAGCGTGACCATATCGCCGGCAAAGGTCGAATCGATCCGAATCTCGCTGGTCGACAACGAAATCGTCATCTGCTCGGCAGTGGCGTGATCGGCCGCCAGCGTTGCCGTCAAGGAGAGGGCCGCGAGCCACCGTCTCATAGCCCGACCCCGTTCAGGACTGTTAGCGAGTACCGCTCATCCGGCGGCGTTACCAGCCCGATCAGGAAACGCGCCGCGACCGCCAGCACTAGGAGTGCGAGCAGGGCGCGGAGGCGGTCGCCACGGATGTTCTGGCCGACTCGGGCGCCGAACTGGGCACCGACGACGCCGCCGACCATCAGGATCAACGCCAGGACGACATCCACGGACTGGCTGGAAACGGCGTGGAGGACCGTCGCCACCGACATGGTGGCGATGATCTGAACCAGCGACGTCCCGATCACCATGTTGGTCGGCACCCGGAAAAGATAGATCAGGGCCGGCACCAGGATGAATCCGCCACCGATCCCGAGCAATGCGCCGAGGAAGCCGATGGCGATGCCCAGGGCGATGATCGGTATCACGCTGACGTAAAGCTTCGAACGCTTGAACCGCATCTTGAAAGGCAGGCCGTGCATCCAAGTGTGCTGACCGGGGCGGCGCAACGGCGCGGGACGGCCGCGCCGGGCATTGATGATCGCGGTGACCGACTCGCGCAGCATCAGCGCGCCGATGATGCCGAGGAACGTGACGTACGAGATGGCGATGATCAGATCGAGCTGGCCGAGTTGACGGAGGCCGTTGAACACCAACACGCCGAGCAGGGTTCCGAATGCGCCGGAGATCATCAGCACGCCGGCGAGTTTCATGTCGATCATCCGGCGGCGCCAATAGCTCATCGCGGCCGACGACGATGCCGCGACGATCTGGGTGGCGACGGTCGCCACCGACACCACCGGCGGAATGCCGGAGAATATCAGGAGCGGGGTCAGCAGGAAGCCTCCACCGACCCCGAACAGCCCCGAGAGGAAGCCGACGGCTCCACCCATGCCGAAGATGATGAACATGTTCACCGAGAGTTCGGCAATGGGGAGGTAGAGCTGCACGAGCTACGCCATCAGGGCCGTGTTTCGCGGCGCCCGCGCCATCGCGTGCCGCATGAACCGATAAAGCGCCGCCGCTCAGCGCTGTCAACGCGTCGGCGGCCAGGCTGCCGACCGCCGGAACTCAGGTGTCTAGCGAACCAGCGCGGTCATCAGGTCGCTATCGATCTGTCCCGTCGCCGCGATACCGATGCCGCGCTGGAAGGCGCGAACCGCCTCCTGCGTCTTCGGCCCGTCGATCCCATCAGGCGGACCGGGATCATACCCCTGGTCAGCGAGGAGAGACTGGATCTTGGCGATGAGTTCGTGCCGCTCCGCAGCCGTGATGCCGGGACCATGGGGTGGGCCGGATGGTTTCGTGACACTATTGGCCTCTGGGATCGACGGCTTGGCTCGCCATGTCTCTGCCGCCGCCTTTGCCTGTGCAAGCTCGTCCGGCTCAAGGATCGTGGCGATCTCGTCGCGGCGACGGGCGGCATCGGTGTCGCCGTGCTCGGCGGCCACTGCAAACCACTTGTAGGATTCCGCGAGATCCGGTGAAACGCCGATGCCCCGGGCGTAAATGACGCCGAGATTGTACTGGCTGTCCTTGACCCCGTGCTCGGCGGCGGCGCGGAACCAGGTGAGCGCTTCCGCGTCGTTGGTCTCACCTCCCGCGCCCTCGCTGACCAGAACCGCGAGGTTGTGCATCGCACCAATGTTGCCCTGTTCGGCCGCGCGACGATACCAGCGGATGGCGGCATCCGGGTCCTTCGCGACACCGCGGCCCCGTTCATACAGGCTCGCCAGGCGATACTGGGCGAGCGCCAGTCCGGCCTCCGCCGCCTGCTGATACCAGAGAGCGGCGACGGCGAAGTTCCGTGCGACGCCAACGCCCTCGGCGTAGCGATCCGCCAGTGCGAATGCCGACAGGGCGTCGCCGGCAGCGGCCGACGCTCGCAGCGCCTCGAGGCTTGGCGTGACGGCGCCGCCATCCGCCAGCGTCATCGACGTCACCGATCCCGCGCTGAAGGCGGCGTTGAAGCGATTGGCAAGCGGCTCCTCTGCCGCGAGAGCCATGGCAGCCCGCGCCGTTGCCGGCGGTGGTATCAAGGCTGCGTCTTCGACTTCCGGGAAAGCTGGTACTGGCTGGCGGTTGGTCGGTGCAACCACCGGATCGAGAGCGGGAAGCGCCGGCACTTCGGCCGGCGGCGGAGCCAGCGCAGCCTGTCTCAAACCGTCGCGATCGCGTGCAATCATCTGGAAACTGCCGACCGCCAGAACGGCGGCGACAGCGAGCAACAGCAGCGACTTCCGCCGGTTGCGGATTGCCTGACCAATCCGAGCGAAGGGACTGGTCGTCGGATCGACACCGGTTGTCGTCGTGGCCGCGTCCAACGTCGGCTCCCGCGTTGTCGCCTGCGCCGCCTGTCTCGCTGCGGCAATAAACGCTGCGCGCCGGTCAGCCGGGGGTGCCCCATCGTCTCCTTCGGCGGCGCCCGCTACGAGTTCCCTGAGCGCCGCAAGATCAGCTTTCGCAGGCGAGGTCGACGGCGGCGCGCTCTCGCCGGTTTGAGGTGGTGGTGTTTGGGGCGGCGCGACCGTCGGGACCTGACCAAAGGTTCCGGTCGCCGCGTCGATCTCCTCAACCTCGCTGCTCTCAGCTTCCAGCCGATCGAGTCGCGCGACAACCGACGCCAAGGCGCCTTTCAGGGATTCCGCCGTTTCCGTCGATCGCGCCTCGACCACAGCCATGGCTCGCCGGACACCGTCGAGGTCCTTGGCGAGCCGGACCTGAAGATCGGCGGTGAACGCCTCGGCCGCCGTCTCGGCGACGGATCGCGCGGTGTCGAACGACGCAGCGCGGCTTTCCGACAAGCTCTCCTGCAATCGAGTGAGCTGGGCTTCGACACTGCGCAGCGTGTCGGCTTTGGGCGCCGCCTGTTCCAGAGCGTCAGCAATCGCCGTGAGGCGTGCCTCCAGTTCGTTGATTTGGGTGGTCTCGGGACTCGCCACGGATTCAACATGGACACGCGCGGCCAGATCACGCATCGCGCCTTCGAGGTCGTCTAGCCGCTGCGGATCGACATCGCTGATGGTCCCACGAATTGCGTCGATCTCGGCCTTGAGCGCCTCAAGTTCGGTGGCATCGATCGACCGAAGGCCGAGCGCGTCGATACTGGAGGCGAGCGCGTCGATGCGCTCGTCAATCCCGGCGATAACCTCAAGCCCGTCGGCGGGAGATATCTGCTCGATCCTTGAGAGAAGATCGTCGAGTCGGGATTCGAGCCGATCCGCTGCCGCGTCGAGTTGCTCGGCGGTGGCGGGCGTCGCCAACCGTTCGTGCAACTCCGCGATTCCATCGACCAGCGTCACCAGCGCCTCGGCATCGGCGAGGGAGCGACCTGCTGAGATGTCCTCGATCGCCGCTCGGATCTCAGCGAGGTTGGTCGACAAGCGAGCGACCGCGGCGGCGTCCGGGCCTGCGCCATGAGCGACCGTGAGATCCTCGATGGCACCACGGATATCGGCAAGCTCCGCCGCCATGCTCACCGCCGTGGCTTCGGTAACCGACTGCCGGGCATCAAGCGATGCCTCGACCGAACGGGCGAGTTCGTCGACCCCCATCGCAATACGCGAAACTGCCTGATCAGTGTCAGCGCTCTCGATCGCGCGACGCAAGGCCGCGATTTCTTGGGTAAGTGCCGGTTCAGCTGTCTTTGAGTCTTGCCCCGCGGGCAGCCCGGATGCGCTGGCTCGGCTATCGGGTTCAGATACGCCAAGCGCCCGTAGCGCATCGCCGATGCTTTCCAGCCCTTCCGGAGTACGCGGCTGGCGGTCTGCCGCAAGCGCAGCGATGTCCGCCCGGAGCGTTTCGGCGGAGGAATTGTCCCGGTCGATATCGTCCCGGCTGAACGTTGCCTGGCCCGTTCGGTTCAAACGATTTGAGAGAGCCTCGAGACGCCGCTCCACACGGCGCAACGGATGCGGATCGGACACGCTTCCCGTGTCGGGGGCCGATGGCCGTGCCAAGAGGGTCTCCAGCCGACCCCGCAGCCTTGTTTCGGGTTCGGCTGTACCAGTCACTGCGCCTCGGTCACGCCCGCGGCTGCTCGACGCCAGCCGGTCTTCCAGATCTTGGAGCGTGGCGGCCAGTTCGTCCCCATCGGAGGCGGGCCGCCGCGGAGGAAACTCGCCTCGCGCATGACGGGAGACTACGTCGGTGAGCCAGTCGGAAAGCGACATGCCGGCGTCGCGCGCCGCCCGCCGCGCGGCAGCACGGGTCTCGTCATCCAATGCGATGTTCCGCGACATCACCGCCTTCTTGCACCCAACTGCCCCACCGGCGACGGCGCCCTCAGGGCCGAGAGCCCACGAACGGCGCGGCGTGTCTCCAACGTGACGGCTGAGGGAATCGGCGCCCGCCCCGGCTGAGTCAAAGTCCGACGAACATGGTAAACAGGCGGTTAATTCACCCCTCGGCGGCCGCGACGGCGCGGCTGCCGTCGGGGGATAGATAGTGGCTGCCGCCGAGCCGAGTGAGAGCAGCCGCGCGGCAAAAGCCTTTATCGATCGGGCGTCGCCGACGATGGTGTTTGGACTCGACAATTGGCTTCGGCGGGGATAAGTGATTAAGGTATATATTCCTGCCACACTGGCGGAACGAATCAGCGCGGAGGGGTCGCGTGCTGTCGCATCGGCAGATCTGGACGGCGATTGACAAGCTCGCCGAGAAAAACGAACTCAGCACATCCGGTCTCGCCCGTCGGGCCGGGCTCGATCCGACCACCTTCAATCGCTCCAAGCGCATCGCGGCCGACGGTCGCCAGCGCTGGCCGTCTACTGAAAGCGTCGCCAAGATACTGGAGGCGACCGGCACCACCGCTCACGATTTCATCGATCTGATCGGCGGCCGGGCGCGGCGATCGCGCGCGGAAGCCTCGCTCCGTCAGGTCCCACTCCTCGGTCTCGCCCAGGCTGGCGCCGGTGGTTTCTTCGATGACGGCGGTTTCCCCGCCGGCCAGGGGTGGGAGCAGATCGACTATCCCGGCCCGCGTGGCGATGGCGCCTATGCTCTCGAAGTCACCGGCGACTCCATGCTGCCGCTCTACCGTGATGGCGATGTCATCATCGTCTCCCCAGGCGCGACCTGCCGCAAGGCAGACCGGGTCGTGGTCAAGACCCGCGACGGCGAGGTGATGGCCAAGGTACTGCAACGCAAAACGTCGAAACTGGTAGAGCTCGGCTCACTCAATCCGGAGCACCCGGACCGGCGCCTCGATCTCGCCGATATCGAATGGATGGCGCGGATCATCTGGGCTAGCCAGTGAACCACGCCGAGCTATCCCACAAAGCCGTGGCAGCGGTCCCACCCGTTCGCTAATCTCGTGCAATGCAGCGACAGGCAGCGGCGCCTCAGACGACCGGACGACGAACAGGACTGATCCTTGCGCTCGCCGCGCTGATGGTCGTGGCTGCTTCCGGACCTTCGTTCAGCCAGGAAGAGGCTACGGAACCTGAAATCGTCCCGCCGCCGGCGCGGGACGTGACACCCCCCGGGATCACGCCAGGACCGGCCGTCGACGGCCCGCTGGTCCGCGAACCGATCCCCGAACCACCGCCCGAACCGGCCCGATGGCGTCGGTTCTTCCTGCCGCGCACCACGGACGGCGCGACGTTCGTGACCAAGGAGGACCTGGAGATCAAGGTGTTCGGCGTGGCCCCGCCGGCACTCGAACAGACCTGCGAACAGGCCGACGGGGAAATCTGGCCTTGCGGCCGGACGGCGTTGTTTTCGTTACGGATGTTCCTGCGCGGCCGGGCAGTCGAGTGCCTTTTGCCCGCCCTTGACGGGGTTGATCGAGCGGTAGCGCCGTGCCGTGTCGGTCGCATCGACGTCGCCCATTGGCTGCTGCGCCAGGGCTGGGCTCTGCCTGACGACAACGCTACCGATGCGTACGAAGAGGCGTCCGAGGCGGCCCGATGCGATCGCCTTGGCATGTGGCGAGGTACCGCCGCCGACCCGGCCTGCCTTACGCCGGCAATCGAGCAGCCGTGACACTCAGGCCGCGAGCTCGCCAGCCAGCGCCTGGGCGATCAGCGCCCGCGTCTCGGGAATGCCGTAGATCGCCACGAACGATCCGAACCGCGGACCACGCTCCATCCCGAGCAGGATACGATAGAGCGTCGCGAACCAGGCGAGCGAAACCCCTGGACGTCCGTCTGGACCGGTCTTGCGGGTATCCTGGAAACGAGAGAATGAGCGCCCGACCTCGTAGATAGCGTTCTGGATGGCAGCGGCGTCCGCGTCGGTTGGCAAATCGGCGAGCGCCGTATCCAACGCTTCGAGCGCCGCCCGCTCCTCTTCATCCGGTGCGTGAAACACCTTGGTCGGCGCGACGAAGTCGTCGTAGTAGCGGACCGCATAGCCAACCAGTTCGTCGAGCTTGGGATGGGTCTGAGGCGTCACCCCGTCAACGTGGCGGGTGATGAAACCCCAGAGAACGTCCTTCTGGTGCGCGTTCGACGCAGCCGCCAGGTTGAGCAGCATTGCGAAGTTGATCGGCATATCCACGGTCGGCGGATCGCCCGCGTGAATATGCCAGACCGGATTACCTAGCCGGGCCAGCGCGTCCTGGCGCGGGAAAGCGGCCAGGAAGCTGAAATAGTCATCGACGGCGCGGGGAATGACGTCGAAATAGAGCCGCTTCGCCGCCCGGGGCTTCTGAAACATGAACACCGACAGGCTCTCCGGCGAGGCGTAGGTCAGCCACTCCTCGATCGACAGGCCGTTTCCCTTCGACTTCGAGATCTTCTGACCGTTTTCGTCGAGGAAGAGCTCGTAGTTGAAACCCTCCGGCGGTTCGCCACCAAGCACGCGGCAAATCCGGGCCGAAAGTCGTACCGAGTCGATCAGATCCTTTCCGGACATCTCGTAGTCGATACCGAGAGCCGCCCAGCGTAATGCCCAGTCCGCTTTCCACTGGCACTTGACCTGCCCCCCCGTGACGGGCTGCTCGACCAGTGCCTCGGTTTCTGGATCGCGGTAGACGATGGTGCCGGCATCCAGCTTGCGCTCCAGGATCGGAACCTGCAGGACCGCGCCGGTGGTCGGACTGATCGGTAGAAACGGCGAATAGGTCTCACGCCGCTCCTCGCCAAGGCTTGGCAGCATGATCGCCATGACCTCATCATAGACCTCGAGCATCTTGAGCAGCGTTGCGTCGAACCGGCCCGATCGATAGACGTCCGTTGCGCTCATGAAATCGTAGTCGAAGCCGAACCGATCGAGGAACGCTCGCAATCTCGCGTTGTTCGCCGCGCCGAAGCTTGGATGCTCGTTCGAGAACGGGTCGGGAACACTGGTCAGCGGCAGGCCGAGATGCGCCTCCATCATCGCCCGGTTGGGCACGTTGGTCGGTACCTTGCGCAGGCCGTCCATGTCATCCGAAAAGCAGATCAGAGTCGTCGGAACCGCGTCGCCGGTGAGCAGTCGGAACGCGTTGCGCACCATCGTCGTGCGGGCGACTTCACCGAAGGTTCCGATATGCGGCAGGCCTGAGGGACCGTAGCCGGTTTCGAACAGCACTGGCCCGGCCACGTCACCGCGACGGTCGAGACGCGCGATGATCCGCCGGGCCTCCTCGAATGGCCATGCTTTCGAAGCCGCGGCCGCCTCGCGCAGGTCGGCGGTGATTTCGATGGTGGGCGGGGTCGCCTGGGTCATGGTCTCATTCCCGGTGAGCGGCGCGGACCCTAGAAAGGCCAACCTGCGGCGTCAACGTCCGCCGTGGCGCTTGCCTCGGCTCGGGTGACGCCATAGGGTCCGCCAACAATCTACCACCGAGGCATTCCTGATGAACGAGTCGATCAGAACAGTCCCCCACCACGATGCGCTGATCTACGCAATGGTGACCATGTCGGCGGTCGACAGCACCATGACCGATCGCGAAATGAAGAAGATCGGCAACATCGTCCAGAACCTGCCGATCTTCGCCAGCTTCGATCAGGAAGAGCTGATCTCGACGGCAAAGGCCTGCGCTGAGCTGCTTCAGGCGGACGATGGCCTCGACGCCGTCCTTAATGTCATCGCCGCATCCTTGCCACCGACCCTCTACGAGACCGCCTACGCAATGGCGGTGGAAGTGGCGGCCGCCGACCTTCACGTCGAGCAGGAGGAGCTACGCTTTCTCCAAAGACTGCGGGACCGCCTCGGCCTGGAGAAGCTGATCGTCGCGGCCATCGAGCGCGGCGCCCGCGCCCGGCATGCCACCCGCTAGGTGCGCTCAGAAGAAGCCAACCGGAAAGTACCGCAGGTAAAGTTCGGCGTAGGTGCCGTTCTCGAACAGGCTGGCCAACGCGGAGTCGATCGCCTGCTTCAGGTCGACCGCGTCACGCGGCAGGGCGACGGCCATTCCCTCGCCGAAGAAGCGGGATTCGAGGTAGGGACCGCCGATGAAGCGACAGCAACCGTCGGCAGCTTCGCTCTGCAGCCAGAAGCTGAGTTGCATGCCATCGCCGAAGAAGGCATCCGCCTCTCCGTTCCGCAGCGCCGCCCGCGCCTCATCGACGGTCGGATAGAGCTTGCGCCCGACCTCAGGGAAAAACGCCGCCAGATAAGCTTCGTGCGCTGTTCGCGCCACCACGGCCAGAGTCTTGCCGGCCATTCCATCGGCTGTGAGTGCAAACGGCTCCATGTCCGCACGCGTCGCGAACCGCCCGGGCGTGCGCAGATAGACGTCGGAGAAATCGAGTAGCTCACGCGCGGCAACGGTGATGGCAATGCCGGCGAGGACGGCGTCCGCATTGCCGTCCTCGAGGGCCCGCAGCAAGTCGTCCCATTCCCGTGCCTGGATCGTGCAGCTTATGTCGAGTTCCGCGCAGATAGCGCTGGCGAGGTCGACGTTGAAGCCGGTCAGCCGGCCGTTTTCGTCGAGAAACCCGAACGGCGGGAAATCATCGGTAGTGAGGAAACGGATGGCCTGCACCGATCCGGCCGGCGGCCGCTCGACCCGCCGTTTGGGATCCCAGAACGTGGGGATCGAAAGAACCGGGTCGTCTGAGCCGCCCGGTTGCTGCGCTGCCGGCGGCTGAACAAAGGCCAACACCACCACTGCCGTCGTCGCCAGCCGACCGATCCACCTGTTCAATTCAGCCATTCATCTTTTCCGAGCATTGAACGCCATTTCTCACTTCACCTCATGGTGGTTTTGGGGTGAAATATGGTCTTTGACGTTGCCGGGTGCGGCACGGGCAAACTGACCGTACCCGTTTGGGGGGGCATTGTGCGGCGGGATCCGATCGATCAGCCGTTGGCGGTCAAGCCACTGGGCGGTGAAAACGCGATCTTTCGGGCGAGAGCTCGCCGACTCGGCCTCTCCTTTACATCACAGGTGGACCTCGGACCTAACCCCTATACCAGCATTGAGGCCATTGACACCGGTCTCTTCGCGATGTCCGCGGGCGGCGGTATGGCATATCTCGCGCCGCCGGAGCCGATGATGGCCGACATCGCTCAGTGGCTGCGGCTGAATCCAACGGCGAGGCCCCGCGTCGCGATTACGACACCAACAGCCGTACGCGCGGCGCTTCGCCAGGCGGGTCGGCATCGCTACGGCGCCGAGGCCTTACACCGGCTCGAAGCAATCGACACCGATGTGTCGGCGAAACGAGTCGTCACCGGACGCCAAGTCTCCATTGCTGCGGCTCTCATCATGATCCTTGTAGGAGCCCTGGTTGCTGCGCCAATCGCGACGCTGATCGTTATCGATCTGATCGCCGCAACGTTCTTCCTGAGCGTGTCCCTGCTGCGCTTCGCTGCCGCCGGCCGTGTTCCGAGGCGCTTACCTAGGCCGCTTCTGCCGGCTCGCGACAAACGTGACCTGCCCACCTACACCATTCTCATCCCGCTGTTGCAAGAAGCCCATCTGGTCGCCGAGCTCGTCGAAGCCATGGACGCCATCGATTGGCCTCGCGATCGTTTGGACATCAAGCTGATCGTCGAGGAGGGCGACCTTCCCACCCGAGCCGCCGCAGTGCGGCTCACCAACGGTACACCTTACGAAGTCATCATCGTGCCGGCGATCGGCCCGCAAACCAAACCGAAGGCCTTGCAATACGGCCTGATCTTTGCCCGCGGATCCTTTGTGACCGTCTTCGACGCGGAGGATCGCCCCGACCCGCAGCAACTCAGGGAAGCGTATGCCACCTTTTGCCGGTGCGAGGGCGACATTGCCTGCCTCCAGGCGCCGCTCCTCGTCGACAACCCAGACGCCAGCTGGTTGTCACGCTCGTTCGCGGTCGAATATTCGGGTTTGTTCGACGGCCTGCTGTCCGCGTTGTCTCGCTTCCGATTGCCGTTGCCGCTGGGCGGGACTTCGAACCATTTTCGCCGGGACGTTTTGGAGGCCGTTGGTGGCTGGGACCCCTACAACGTCACCGAGGACGCCGACCTCGGCATCCGGCTCGCGCGCAACGGCTATCGCGCCGCGACCTTGACCTTGCCAACCTACGAGGAGGCCCCGGCGCGGCTCTGGCCATGGATCAAGCAGCGATCCCGTTGGTTCAAAGGATGGATGCAGACCTGGCTGGTTCACATGCGCCATCCGATCCAACTGGCCAAAGACCTCGGGATTCGCCAATTCCTCGGCTTCAACCTGATCGGCCTCGGCATGATCGTCTCGGCGATCGCCCATCCGATCTTTGTCGCAACGCCGATCCTGCTGATGCGCAACCCCATCGGCCTGTGGGATCAGGCCGGCACGCTGACTGCCGTCGTGGTGGGCATCAATATCTTCAATCTCATCGCCGGTTACCTGGCCGTGTGGGTCCTTTCGCTGCGAACGACCCGCCTAAGGCGCCGGTTTCCGATCCTGCCTGCCTTGCTGGGCTTGCCGCTCTACTGGCTGCTGATGGCTCTCGCTTGTCTGCGAGCCGCTGTGCAGCTGGTCATTCGCCCTCACGCCTGGGAGAAAACGCCCCACGTCGGCCAGCGCGGGCGGACGCGAAGGCCGGCCCATCCTGCACCACGCCGGGTCTGGCCCGCGGTGACTCAGCCGGACACGCGTTGATTGGCGCCGCATCGGCGAATTCGGCGATTACCGGTCGCTTCGTTCCAGTACGGTGATCAGCTCGTCCACCTTGCGCTGGCGTTCGTCCGGATCGCCGCTACGCACCGCGTCGGCGACGCAATGGGCGGCGTGATCGCGGATCACTTCGGCCTCGATTCGGCGTAGCGCCGCCCGCACCGCCGCGATCTGGGTGACCACGTCAATACAATAGCGGTCGGCCTCGACCATCCGTGCGATTCCCCGCACCTGCCCCTCGACCCGGTTAAGGCGCTTGCGAACCGAATTCTTGGTGTCCTCTTGCATTCTGTTATTATATACCCTAGGGGGGTATATGTCGAGAAATGATATCCAAATGGCCGTAACCGAAACCGAGACGAAGCAGGAAAACGCCGAGACTCCTATCAAGGACCCGGTGTGCGGCATGTCCGTTAACGCTGACGGCAGCGAACCCACCCATGTTCACGACGGCGACACCACGCCGCCGAAGCCGGTCGCGCCGGCCGGGACGCTCTACACGTGCCCGATGCACCCGGAGGTCGTGCGCCCCCAACCGGGCGACTGCCCGATCTGCGGCATGGCACTTGAGCCGATGGTCCCGACCGCTGCAGACGCGCCGAACCCCGAGCTGATCGACATGCGGCGACGCTTTGCCGTCGCGGCCCCGCTGGCGGCGCTCCTGTTGATCGTCGACATGACCAACCACTTCTTCGGTATCGATCTCCTGCCGTTCCTTGCCCCGCATGAGCAGCAGTGGGTGCAACTGGCCGTGGCGACCCCGGCGGTGTTGTGGGGCGGATGGCCGTTCTTCAAGCGCGGCGCCGCGTCGCTGAAGACCCGCAACCTCAACATGTTCACGCTGATCGCAGTCGGTACCGGCGCAGCGTTCGTTTACAGCCTGGTCGCGGTCCTCGCGCCGGGTATTTTCCCAACCGCCATGCAGAACCACCATGGGGTCGTGCCGGTCTATTTCGAGTCGGCCGCGGTCATCGTGGCGCTGGTTCTCCTCGGACAAGTGCTGGAGCTGAACGCCCGCGAGAAGACCGGCGGCGCGATCCGCGCCCTGCTCGATCTGTCCCCCAAGACCGCGATGCGGGTGACCGCTGAGGGGGAAACGGAAACGGTACCCCTCGATCAGGTCAAGGTCGGCGATGTGCTTCGCGTCCGGCCAGGCGATCACGTGCCAATCGATGGTCGTATCGTCGAAGGCCAGAGCGCCATCGATGAATCGCTGATCACCGGCGAACCGCTGCCTGTGACCAAATCGGGCGGCGACCCGGTGACCGGCGGAACCACCAACACCACGGGCGCGTTCGAACTCAAGGTCGAACGAACCGGCGCCGAGACGACATTGGCTCAGATCGTCGCGATGGTGGCCGCAGCGCAGCGCTCGCGGGCACCGATCCAGAGCCTCGCCGATCGGGTCTCCGGCTGGTTCGTACCCGCCGTCATCGCGATCGCGGTCATTGCCTTTGTCGTCTGGTGGGCCGTCGGCCCCGAGCCGGCGCTCGCCCACGCGCTGATCGCGGCGGTCAGCGTGTTGATCATCGCCTGTCCGTGCGCGCTGGGCCTCGCCACCCCGATCTCGATCATGGTGGCCACCGGCCGTGGTGCCCAGGCCGGCATTCTGGTCCGCAGCGCCGAGGCGCTGGAGCGGATGGCACGGATCAATACGGTCGTCATCGACAAGACCGGTACGCTCACGGTCGGCAAGCCGACACTCACGAGCATCGAAACCGTCTCCGGATTCCCGGAACCGGTCCTGCTGCGGCTCGCCGCCGCCGTGGAGGCGCAAAGCGAGCATCCGCTGGGCGCGGCCATCGTCCAAGCGGCAAGGGAGCGCGGCACGCCAATCGGCAAGGCCAGCGATTTCCAGGCGATCGCCGGGCAGGGCGTCGTTGCGACGGTCGATGGTCGCACGGTTGCCGTCGGCAATGTCGCGCTGATGAAGGCACGCGGCGTTGCGGTGCGGGAGCTCGAGGACGCGGCGGTCTGGCGGCGTGAGGCCGGGGAGACGGCGATGTTTGCGGCCGTGGACGGGACATTGGCCGGGGTCCTGGCCGTTTCCGACCCGATCCGGGAGACGACCCCGGCGGCGCTCAAAGCGCTCCGGCGCCGCAGGATCAAAGTCATCATGGCAACCGGCGATTCTCGCCCGACCGCCGAACATGTCGCCGCGGCACTCGGGATCGATACCGTCCATGCAGAGGTCCTGCCGGAAGACAAAGCCCGGATCGTCACCGAGCTTCAGAAGACGGGCGCCCGGGTGGCAATGGCCGGCGATGGCGTCAACGACGCCCCGGCCCTGGCGGCGGCGGACGTCGGCATCGCCATGGGCGCGGGCGCGGACGTGGCCGTCGAGAGCGCCGGGATGACCCTCATGACCGGCGACCTCGGCGGTATCGTCCGTGCACGGCGGCTGGCGGTCGTCACCATGAGCAACATCCGCCAGAACCTGTTCCTCGCCTTTGTCTACAACACGCTCGGAGTCCCAGTGGCCGCCGGCGTCCTGTTTCCGTTCTTCGGGATCCTGCTGTCGCCGATCATCGCCGCCGCGGCGATGAGCCTGTCATCGGTGTCGGTGATCAGCAACGCATTGAGGTTGCGGCGCGTCAGGCTCTAGCGATGCGGATCGGGACAAAGATGCCCAATGAACTCGCCGACCTAGACGCGATTGAAGCTCTCGACGACATGGCGCACGGTTTGGTTTCCGCCGGGGAGGTCTGCGATTCGTGCCTGAAGCGAATCGCCGAACGCGAATCCGATGTCGGTGCCTTCGCCCATCTCGATCCAGATCATGCCCGGCGCCAGGCGGAAGTGCGTGACAAACGCCGCGCAGCCGGGTGCGCAGTCGAAGCACTGGATGGGATCCCAGTGGCACTGAAGGACATTGTCGACACCAAGGACATGCCGACCGAGAATGGCACACCGCTGGATGCTGGGCGTTGGCCGACCGAGGACGCCGTCATCGTCAAACGGCTACGCCAGGCCGGCGCTGTGCTCATGGGCAAGACGGTCACCACCGAACTGGGGTCCAAGCATCCTCGTGGTACCCGTAATCCGCACAACCGCGAACATACGCCCGGCGGCTCGTCTTCGGGTTCGGCGGCGGCGGTCGCGGCCGGCATGGTACCACTCGCCATCGGAACTCAAACCAACGGGTCGGTGATCCGCCCCGCCTCCTTCTGTGGGATTGTCGGCTTCAAGCCGAGTTTCGGGCTCATTCCCCGTGGCGGTGTCCTGCCGCAGGCGCGCCCGCTTGACACAATTGGTGCCTTCAGCCGTTCGATCGCTGACGCAGCGCTAATCATCGATGTACTCGCCGGCCATGATCCAAGCGACCAGGATTCGCTCCACTCTGCGCCAGTCCGGCTGCTCGATGTTCTTCGAACCGAGCCACCCGGCACACCCAAGCTGGCCTTCGTCAAAGGACCCGCCTGGCATCTGGCAGCACCGCACACCAAAGCCGGTTTCGCGGAGCTCGCCGAGGCGCTTGGCAACGATTGTGAGGAAGTCGTCCTTCCTGATGAGTTCTCCGATGCTGAGGAAATGATCTTGACGTTGATGTTGGCCGGATTAGCCAAAAACTATGGCGACTACCGCCGCCGCGGCGCGAACCAACTTAGCGACTTCATGCGCGAAGCGATCAAGAGAGGTGAGCAGATCGCGGCGATTGACTATCTTCACGCGCTCGACGTGCGGGACCAGCTGATGGCCACGCTGAACCTTATCTTCGAACGCTACGATGCCATTCTAACACCGGCGGCCGTCGGCGAAGCGCCACATGGTTTGGATACCACCGGGGACCCGGCCTTTTGTAGCCTCTGGTCGTTTTGTGGCGTTCCGGCCGTGTCGCTACCGCTTCTCGAAGGACCCAATCGCCTACCGGTTGGCGTTCAGTTGGTCGGGCGCCGCGGCGACGACGCTAAGCTCTTGCAGGCCGCACTGTGGCTGCAGTTGACGCTCGGTGACGACTTGAAGCCAAACAAGGCGGCGTGATAGCGATGCGGCCTCCACACGAAGTTGTTCCGACCGCCCCCTACTGACCGTCGCGCAGAGCTTCCACTGCCTCGCGCACCGGCGGATCGAGATCGTCGCCGCCTTGATCGACATAGGCGATGATCTCCGCGCGCATCTGCGGATCCCAGAATCGGCGGAGGTGGTCAGCGATCCCCTCGACCGCGGTCGCGCGATCGGCCGTGACGAAGAACCGGCCGATCTGGTTGGCCATGTAAACGAGCTTAGGAAGCCACATGATCCGGCGACCGGACGATCCGCTTCGGATGGGTAAAGACCTCAAAGCCATCGCGACGGGCAACACCGACCAGCGTGATCCCGATCGCCTCGGCCGTCTGCACCGCCAACGCTGTCGGGGCGGACACGGCGATGATCACGGGCGCCCCAATCATCGCAGCCTTTTGCACCAGTTCGACCGACAATCGGCTGGTGAGAACGAGTAGGCCGTCGCTTGGTACGACGTCGGTGCGGGCCAGGGCGCCCGCCAGTTTGTCGAGCGCGTTGTGGCGGCCAATGTCCTCGCGCACGGCGACGATACCCCCGCCGGCAGTCCAGAACGCTGCGCCGTGAACGGCACGGGTCTCCGCGTTGAGCTTCTGGCGGCGTTCAAGTTCGCCCAGCGCGGCGAACACCGATGACGGCTCGAAGGCCGCCTTGGATGCCACGCCCGGCAGCGACCGCATCGCTTCCTCGAGCGACTCGATCCCGCAGAGGCCGCACCCAACCGGTCCCGCAGCCCGGCGTCGGCGGTCGGCAAGAGCCCGGGCCCGGCGGTCGGAGAGACGGATACGCAGCTCGATGCCGATTTCCTGGTGAACGATTGCGACGTCCTCGATATCGCCAACCGAATCGACGATGCCTTCCGTCAAACAGAAACCGGCCGCGAAATCCTCGAGGTCGGCCGGCGTCGCCATCATCACCGCATACGTGGTTCCGTCGTAGACGAAAGCGACCGCCGTTTCTTCGGGTACGGTCCGCGTGCCGGAGACCGGAGCTCCGTTCCGCCAGCCGGCAAAGGGGACCGTCCGGGCGCCATCCGGCAAGGTGCTACTCCGCCGGCTCGGCGACCGGCACGACCTGGCGGCTTGCCTCCGACTTTGCCTTGTAGGCATCCTGCCAGTCGGTTGGTCCGTTGGACGGCGAGACCTGCACGGCGGTGACCTTGTACTCCGGACAGTTGGTCGCCCAGTCCGAATACTCCGTGGTCACGACGTTGGCCTGCGTGTCGGGGTGGTGGAAGGTGGTGTAGACGACGCCCGGCGCCACCCGCTCGGTGAGCGTCGCGCGCAACGCCGTCGCGCCGACGCGGCTTTGCAGCTTCACCCAATCACCCTCGCGGATGCCGCGCTGTTCCGCATCGTGGGGATGGATTTCGAGCAGGTCCTCCTCATGCCAGACGGCGTTGGCCGTCCGCCGCGTCTGGGCGCCGACATTGTACTGGGTGAGCACGCGACCGGTGGTCAGGAGCAACGGGAAGCGCGGCCCGGTCCGCTCGTCGGTGGGGATGTACTCGGTCACCATGAACCGGCCCTTGCCGCGCACAAAGGTATCGGCATGCATCACCGGTGTGCCGGTCGGCGCATCGTCGTGGCAGGGCCACTGAATCGACCCGTGTTCGTCGAGCTTGGCGAACGACACGCCGGCGAAGGTCGGAGTCAATTGGGCGATCTCGTCCATGATCTCGGACGGATGCGCGTAGGCCATTTCCAGGCCCATGGCGTTGGCGATGGCCAGTGTGATCTGCCAGTCCTCCATACCGGAGCGCGACTCCATCACCTTGCGCACCGGCTGGATTCGCCGTTCGGCGTTGGTGAAGGTGCCGTTCTTCTCCAGGAACGTTGATCCGGGCAGGAACACATGGGCGTAGTTGGCAGTCTCGTTGAGGAACAGGTCCTGCACGACGACGCATTCCATGGCCTCGAGGCCGGCGGCGACGTGCTGCGTATTCGGATCGGACTGAAGGATGTCCTCGCCCTGGATGTAGATTCCCTTGAAGGTGCCGTCGACCGCCGCATCCAGCATGTTGGGAATGCGCAAGCCCGGCTCGTCTTCGAGTTCGATGCCCCAGAGCGCCTCGAACGTCGAGCGGACAGCGTCGTCGGAGACGTGCCGATAACCGGGGAGTTCGTGCGGGAACGATCCCATGTCGCAGGCGCCTTGGACGTTGTTCTGGCCCCGCAGCGGGTTCACGCCGACGCCCGGCCGGCCGATGTTGCCGGTGGCCATGGCCAGATTGGCGATTGCCATCACCGTGGTCGACCCTTGGCTGTGTTCGGTGACCCCGAGACCGTAGTAGATCGCTGCGTTGCCACCCGTTGCGTAAAGCCGGGCCGCATCGCGGATCGTCTCGGCGGGTACGCCGCTGATCGCTTCAACCGCGTCCGGGCTGTTGCGCGGCTCGGCGATGAAGGACGCCCAGTCCTGAAACGCCTCCCAGTCGCAGCGCTCGCGAACGAAATCCTCGTCGACGAACCCTTCGGTGACCACGACATGGGCCAACGCATCGAGGATCGCGACATTGGTGCCAGGCTTCAGCGGCAGGTGATGATCGGCCTCGACGTGCGGCATGCGGACAAGGTCGATGCGGCGCGGATCGATGACGATCAGCCTGGCCCCTTCGCGCAGACGCCGCTTCATCCGCGAGGCAAAAACCGGGTGACCGTCGGTCGGGTTGGCACCGATGACGACAATGACGTCGGTGTGAGCAATGGAATCGAAATCCTGCGTTCCGGCCGAGGTGCCGTAGGTGGTCTTCAGCCCATAGCCGGTCGGCGAATGACAGACCCGGGCGCAGGTGTCGACATTGTTGTTACCGAAGCCGGCCCGAACCAGCTTCTGCACCAGGAAAGTCTCCTCGTTGGTACAGCGCGACGAGGTAATGCCGCCGATCGCGCCACGACCGTGTGTGGTCTGGAGCCGCGTGAACTCAGACGCGACCCGCGCGATCGCCTCGTCCCAGGACACCGTTCGCCAGGGCTCGTCGATGCGGTCGCGGATCATCGGCTCAAGCACACGCTCGCGATGACTGGCGTAGCCCCAGGCGAAGCGCCCCTTCACGCAGGAGTGGCCGCGGTTCGCCTTGCCGTCCTTGTAGGGAACCATGCGCACGACTTCGTCGCCGCGCATTTCCGCCTTGAAGGCACAGCCGACCCCGCAATACGCGCAGGTCGTCACCACCGAGCGCTCCGGCTGACCGATCTCGATCACCGACTTCTCGGTGAGCGTCGCGGTCGGGCAGGCCTGGACGCAGGCGCCGCAGGAGACGCATTCGGACTCCAGAAACGACTCTTGCATACCCGGCGATACCACCGACCCGAAACCGCGGCCGGCAATCGTCAGCGCGAAGGTGCCTTGCACCTCTTCGCAAGCCCGCACGCAGCGGGAACAGACGATGCATTTGTCCGGGTCGTAGCTGAAGTACGGATTGGACTCGTCCTTCTCCGGCGCCGGGTGCTTGTTGTCGTAGCCGTAGCGCACCTCCCGCAAACCGACGGCGCCGGCCATGTCCTGCAACTCGCAATCGCCATTCGCGGCGCAGGTCAAACAGTCGAGTGGGTGGTCGGAGATGTAGAGTTCCATCACCCCGCGCCGCAGACGCTTGAGCCGCTCCGTCTGGGTGCGCACCGCCATCCCCTCGACCACCGGTGTGGTGCATGACGATGGTGTACCGTTGCGACCCTCGATTTCAACGAGACACAGCCTGCAGGAGCCGAACGCCTCAAGACTGTCGGTCGAGCAGAGTTTCGGGATTTCGGTGCCCATTTCCATGGCGGCGCGCATGATCGACGTGCCTTCCGGCACGGTAACCGTCACACCATCAATGGTCAGCGTCACCTCCTTGTCGCTGGCCATGTGCGGCGTGCCGTAGTCGATCTCACGGATCAGCGGCATCGTCTCCTCCTACTGTGCCGCCTCGGGCCGCTCCTCCAGCCCGAAATCCTCAGGGAAGTGCCTGAGCGCGCTCATCACCGGATACGGCGTGAACCCACCGAGCGCGCAAAGCGAACCATACTTCATGGTTTCGCAAAGGTCTTCCAGAACCATGATATCGGCAGCCCGATCGGCTGCGGCAAGGATTCGGTCGATGGTTTCGACGCCACGGGTCGAGCCGATCCGGCAGGGCGTGCACTTGCCACAGGATTCGAAAGCGCAGAATTCCATGGCAAACCGCGCCTGTCGCGCCATATCGACGGAATCGTCGAAAACGACAATGCCGCCGTGGCCGATCAGCCCGTCACGAGCGGCGAACGCCTCGTAATCGAAAGGTGTGTCGAACAGAGCCGGCGGGAAATAAGCGCCCAGCGGCCCGCCGACCTGAACTGCCCGAACCGGCCGGTCATTCCAGCAACCGCCACCGATGTCATCGACGAGGTCTCCCAGGGTCAATCCGAAGCCGGTTTCGAACAGGCCCCCATATTTCGCCATCCCCGCCAACTGGATCGGCATGGTACCGCGCGAGCGACCCATGCCGAAATCGGCATAGGCTTCAGCGCCTTCGGCGAGGATGAATGGAACGGCGGCGAAGGAGAGAACGTTGTTCATCACGGTGGGCAAGCCGAACGCGCCCTTGTGGGCCGGCAGGGGTGGACGGGCGCGCACCACGCCGCGTTTTCCCTCCAGGCTCTCCAGCAGTGCCGTTTCCTCGCCGCACACATACGAGCCAGCGCCAACACGGATTTCGATGTCGAAGACGAGGCCCGATCCGTCGATGTTTTCGCCGAGGCGGCCGGTTTCGCGGGCCGTGGCGATCGCCGCCTCCATCACCGCGATCGCGTCGGGGTATTCGGAGCGGATGTAGATGAACCCTTTGGTGGCGCCCACTGCCAGCGCCGCGATGGTCATACCTTCGATCAGGACGAACGGGTCACCTTCCATGATCATCCGGTCGGCAAACGTACCGGAATCGCCCTCGTCGGCATTGCAGACGATGACTTTCCGCTCGGCCTGGGCGTCAGCGACTGTGCGCCACTTGCGACCGGTCGGGAATCCCGCGCCGCCACGGCCTCGAAGGCCGGATGCTTCAACCACGTTGATCGTTTCACTAGCCCCAAGCGAAAACGCCCGGGCCAACCCGGCATAGCCGCCGTGCGCTCCATAGTCGGCGAGCGACAGCGGATCGATAATCCCGCAGCGCGAAAAGGTCAGTCGTGTCTGGCGTTTCAGCCACGGAATCGTTTCGGTGGAGCCGAGATGTGCCGGATGGCTTCCGCCGTCCAAAAATCCGGCGTCGAACAGGCTCGCGACATCATCGTCGGTCACCGGCCCGTAGGCGACCCGCCCCGCCGGGGTTTCCACCTCGACCAACGGCTCGGCCCAGTAGAGGCCCCGCGATCCGGTTCGGACCAGATCGATATCGATCCCACGTCGTCGCGCTTCCGCACCGATCGCCGCTGCGACTGCATCGGCGCCGACCGCAACGGCAGCGGAGTCCTGGGGGACGTAAACGCCTAACGACACAAGCAGTTTTCTCCCGCCGGCAACGCCGGCTTACTGCCCACAGGCTAGGGTTTGGTGCATCGCTGTCAACGTCGGCAAGCGAGGGCCCTGAGCAAAACGCACCGCGCCAGCCGTCACAACCGGTACCGCTACGAGACGAGATCGGGGTGACAACGGCGTCGGGACTCTCTATGCGGCATTTTCTGCTTCCGGCGAAGCGTCGTACATTACCGGCACCATGACTGTCGCCGACGGGATAAGCTTCTGCCCGAAGGCGCTGACTTTCACCTGCAACCGGATTCTTTCGCATGAGTATTGACGACTTCTTTTCGTTCGAGCCGACAGCCAAGCGGATCGAGGACCTCGAAACCCCGGTACCGATCATCGACATCGACATCGTTGATCGCAATCTGAAGCGCTGGCAGAAGCGGGCCGATGCGATCGGTATCGCCAACCGGCCGCACATCAAGACCCATAAGATGGTCCCGCTCGCAAAGTACCAGGTTGCACTCGGCGCCAGGGGGATCACGGTCCAGAAACTCGGCGAGGCTGAAGTCATGGCCGACGCCGGGGTCGACGACATCCTCATCTCCTTCAATATCTTGGGAGCCTCGAAACTGAAGCGACTCGCAGACCTGGCGTGTCGCACCAAGGTTACCACCGTTGCCGACAACACAACTGTCGTCAGCGGCCTCGGCCAAGCCGGTGCCGAAGCCGGCCAGGACATCGCCGTGCTGGTCGAATGCGATACGGGAGCGGGGCGCAACGGGGTGCAGACGCCGACAGCCGCTGCAGCGCTTGCTCGCGAGATCAATACCACTCCTGGCGTGATCTATCGCGGCCTGAAGACCTATCCGAGCCCGGGAACACGGACCGCGGCCGAATCGTTCCTCGTGGAAACTCGTGACCTGATTGCCGCCGACGGACTTGAGACCGAAATCGTGAGCACCGGCGGCTCGCCGGACATGTGGCGTGACGAGGGCTTGTCGATCGCCACCGAGTACCGGCCTGGCACCTACGTGTTTTTCGACCGATCCCTGGTGACGCGTGGGACGTGCAACTGGTCCGACTGCGCTGCCAACGTCCTCGCCACCGTCGTCAGCCGGCCCACGCCGGAGCGCGCCCTGATCGACGCGGGCTCGAAGGCATTGACCATGGACCTCCTAGGCCTCGAAGGGTACGGCACCGTCCACGCACTCGACGACGCGCCGCTCTACGACCTCAACGAGGAGCACGGATATCTCGATGTTTCGCGCCTGAACGAGAAGCCGACGGTCGGCGATCTGGTCCGGGTGACGCCCAATCACATCTGTCCGGTCATCAACCTGTTCGATCGCGTCGTGTTCGTGCGCGGCGACGAGGTGCTCGGCGCCGTGCCGGTCGATGCACGGGGCAAGGTCCATTGAACGTCTACGAAAAGCGCGGCATCCCGACAATCATCAACGCCGCTGGAACCCTGACCCGCCTGTCCGGTGGGATCATGAGGCCCGAAGTCGCCGCGGCGATGGCCGACGCTTCAGCGTATACGGTCGATATGGCGACGCTTCAGGGGCATGCCTGCGAGACGATCGCGGAGATCACGGGCGCTGAAGCCGGATACGTCACATCCGGCTCCGCGGCCGGCCTGTTGATCGGCACGGCCGCCTGCATGACCGGATTCAATGTCGCGGCCATGGACCGTTTGCCGGATACTGCCGGCGTGAAGAATGAGGTGATCATTCCCCGTAGCCACCGCAACAGCTACGACCATGCCGTTCGTACCACAGGAGCGCGGCTGGTTGAGGTCGGACTGCCGGACCGAGCGTCAGGCGCCGGTGTCCGCGACACGGAAGCCTGGGACATCGCCAACGCCATCACGGAGCGCACCGCGGCGGTCTACTACGTGGCGACGGCCGAGTCGCAGCCGCCCCTGTCAGAAGCTGTCAAAGTCGCTCACGCGGCCGGCGTGCCGGTCCTGGTGGACGCTGCCGCCGAGTTGCCACCTCAGGCCAATCTCAGGCGTTTCATCGAGGAAGGCGCCGATCTGGTCGTCTTTTCAGGCGGTAAAGCGATTGGCGGCCCACAAGCGTCCGGCATTCTCTGCGGCCGGCAACATCTCGTCTCTGCGGCTGCCCTGCAACACCTTGACATGGACGTGTTCGCCGAGCTGTGGGAGCCGCCGGCGAGCCTCATCGACCGGACGGCGCTGAGCGGCGTCCCGCGCCACGGAATCGGTCGACCGTGCAAGACGGGCAAGGAGGAGATCATCGGGCTGCTGACCGCCCTGGAGCTGTTCGTCGCCGAAGGGGACGCGGCCCGTCACGCCCGCTGGCTTACCGACGTGCGCGCTATCGCCGACCGCCTCGCCGACCTGTCGGCAGCGGATGTCACGATCACCGGCGACAGCGACGTCACAGCGGTGCCCAAGGTGTCGCTCCGCCTGACGGCGGACGATCCCACTAAGGCGGCGGCCGATCTGCAGCATCAGTTGCTGGAGCGTGGGCCGCCGATCCACCTCGACATGGTCAACTATCGGTCGGGGGTCATCGTGATCAGCCCGATGTGTCTGAAACCGGGGGACGCCGTCACAGCCGCCGACGTAATAACTACTCTGTTGCGACGATAAGGTCGTGCCGGCATTGAACCTGACCGCTCTGGGTCATGGTCTCGCCCCTTCGGCACGGGAAACCTATGTAGACGGCCAGACAGGGTCCTGTTATGAGGCGCTTCCCGGTGAGAGAACGATATTTCACTCGCCCTCCGATTGATCTGGCCGGTCGATCACATTCGCCGAAGGATACGTTCCGCGCCGCGCCATGACGATCTACCTCCACATCGGCACTCACAAAACCGGTACCACCTCCATTCAAAAGTTCGCTGCGGCGAATCGCGAGGAACTTCGGGAGCGAGGTCTCTGGTATCCGGCGTATGGCGACATCGGCGTGATGGACCATTACGGGCACCATCACTTCGCTCACGCGGTAGCAGGGCAAACCAGTGAGCGGTTCACCGTCGACGATGCTCGTCGATTCGTTGAACTGGTAAGGAAGAACAGACGCAGCGACGAAATCGTTCTCATCAGCGCCGAGCCGATCTACCGCCATCTGATCGACGCTGGGAATGATCATTGGCAGGGGCGCCGTAACTATCTCGCCACTCTCCGTGATTTACTCGGCGCCGAAGAAGTAAAGGTCATCGCCGTTTTTCGGCGACAGGATGGATTTATACGTTCTCTATACCAGGAACGCGTTAGAAATACGCGATATCAGCGTTCGTTCAAGAATTTTCTTAACGAGGAAATAGATCTACTCGACTATTATCGGCAATCGAAACTCCTTAAGGAGTTTTTCCCGGTTCTCGATGTTCTTGTCTACGAAGAATTGAGACGTGAAGGGCTCGTGAATAAATTCTTTGAAAATATCGACATCGACATAGCTGGGCTTAACGCGGGGATGTCGGCAAATCTTTCGCTTCCGGTGGAGCTCGTCGAATACAAACGATTGATCAATGCGACGTCGGTTGACGATGAAGCCCTTCTCAAGATGACCCACAAGCTCTCGCGTTATGCCCGGAAAACCAATCTGCGAGAAACCGGCACCCTGGATTGGCTGTCCCGTCAGGCGATGAAAGACCTTGTCGATCGCTATGTCGACGACAACGAACGGCTTCGCGAGGAGTTCGCCAACGCACATCCGACACCATTGTTCCCGGCCTTTGGCAATAGCGCCGGCGAGTATGAAATGGAGCAGGACTATACCGGGATGCCTGCGTCACGGTTCACGGAACTGACGTTTTCCATCTTTCCCAAATACCGTCGCGGAATGAAATCATGACGAATGCTGGAGGGAGCAGACTGCCGGATCACAGGGAGCTGCAGGTCGATGTCCTCATCCCCCATTTCAACGACCCGGATGGCCTTGAGCTGTCGCTGAAGACCGTCGCGACACAGGCTTGGCCAGGACGTTTTCGTGTCGTGATCGTCGACGACGGCTCGTCGTCGGACAATCGCAGCGCTGTCGAGACGCTTCTCGCCGAACAGGCCGGTGACGATACGTTCGTGC
Organism: Bauldia sp.; assembly: GCF_965232525.1. GTDB lineage: Bacteria > Pseudomonadota > Alphaproteobacteria > Rhizobiales > Kaistiaceae > Bauldia. The sequence continues at coordinate 718,803 of NZ_OZ246980.1, forward strand.
TGGTTGGCAATGCCGAGAACCGTGGCCGCCCTTTCACGCGGAACGTGTTGCTGGATCACATCGATAGTCCCTACGTTGCGTGGCTGGATGCGGGCGACGAGTGGTACCCCGACAAGACGCGCCTGCAGCTCGAACGGCTTCGCGCCATCGAGTCGGGAGGATCGGGCGATGGGGCCTGGATCACCTGCAATTACGATTGGCAGTGGGTTGGGCGCCGCCCGAAGCCGCGTCGGCAGTCCACTAAGGGCGATCAGGTGAAGCTGCTCCTCGGCGGAAGCCGCCTCCGTGCCTACCTATGGACGCTGTTGGGCTCGGCGCAGTCGTTCGAGGCGATCGGGCGCTTCGACGAGAAGCTGCCCCGTCTGCAGGATCTCGATTTCTTCCTGCGCTTCGTGGAGAGCGGTGGCGTCCTGCATAGCCCGGCCACCAAAGCGAGCCTGTGCAAGTACAACAAATCCGACGTCGGCCGAAACGCTGACGAAGTCCGCGCCTGCTACGGCTACATCTACGAAAAACACCGGAAACAGTACCAGAGCTATGGACGCCACTTCGTCCGCCACCAGCTCTACAAGATGGAAATGCACGCTGCCCGGTTCGCCAAGAACAACAACCAGGTTGGAAAGAAGCGGTACTATCAGTGGCAGGCGTTCCGTCGCTGGCCGCGGCGCTTCATTAATGAAGAGATTCTCGGCTCGACCAAGTAGCAACGCGCCGTCGCGAAACCCCGGTCCCGTCGCGGCTAACGAACAGGCATCCCGGATCGATTCCGTTAAGATCGGCGTGTTGCCCGACTGCTTCAATCCGCGACGGTCGGCGGATCGTCGGTTTCCTCTGAGATGATGACCGCGTAGTCGTCCGGATCCTTGAACGCGAACTCGCGGCGGCCATACCAGTAGACCTCCGGGCCCCAGTCGATCGGAACGTGAGCCTGCAACGCAGCGTGAAGGGACTGGGCATCGTCGGTATCGATGTAGATCGTTGCCGGACCGATCGGCAGCTCGTCTTGTGATCGTCGATAGAATTGCAGGTCGATGCCGTCGCGGGACAGCATGACAAATTCAGGATCGTCCTCCGGCCACGGGGGCCCCGGGCGGAAGCCGAGAATGTCGCCATAGAAACTGACGGTTCGCTTGAGATCGGCGACCGGCAGTCGCGGGCACACCCTCAACAAACGCGCCATCAAGGCCCCTATCGCCCGACAGTCACGCGCCGCAGCGTCAGGTTGAGCCGGCCGCCTTCGGGAAACCAGTCCCCCAGCACCGTCGATGTCCCCGGGTAGATCCGGTCGATCCCGTGAAATGCCATGCGCGCCGCGCCGCCGAGCACAACGACGTCGCCCGAGGACAGCCGGAACGAGCGGGTCGGGTCGCGGCGCTCCGTTCCACCCAACCGAAACAACGCCGTATCGCCGAGTGAGATCGATACCACCGGCGCAGCACGATCCTCCTCGTCGGCGTCCTGGTGGAGTCCCATCTTCGCCGTCGGTCTGTAGTAGTTGACCAGACATGCCTCCGGCGGGCTCGGATACTCTGCCAGCCGTCGCCAGACCTCCAGAACAGGTGACGGAATCGGCGGCCACGGGGCGCCGGTTTCCGGATGGGTCGCCTGATAGCGATACCCGCCGCGCTGATCCGAGACCCAGCCGAGCGGCCCGAAATTGGTCATCTGCACCGAGAACGGCTTGCCGGTCCGCGGCATAGTCGGCGTGTAGAACGGCGCTGCGGCCACAGACTTTCGCAGCAAAGTGACCAGCGACTCCTGCGCCTGCCGGTCAAACCAGCCGGGACAAAGCCGGAAGCCTGTGTTGTTCCCCGAAACGTGACCCAAGCCCGGCTGACCTCACCTGTGTCCCAAAGCTGGTTGAAGTGCCGATCACGAACCGGCGACCTTGTGATCCATCATTCTCACGCACATTCCCCCGTCGATCAAACCTGCGGGAGATCGCGTCTGCCGCCCTTCCGTAGCCGGCTTCGTCCGTGCACAGTCCAATGCGGCCGGCCGCTAAGGCCGGCGTTCAACGGGGATTTGACATGGACTCGCTCGTTCCTGGCCCGATAGCTACGGCGCTGGACCTTTTGGTGACGTTGTTCGTGTTCGTCATCGGCCTCGGCGTGGCCGTCGTCATCGTCCTCTTCATCGTCGACATCACCCAGAACCGCGACGCCATCCGGCGCAATTATCCGGTGGTTGGCCGCTTCCGCTACCTGTTTTCGACTCTGGGCGAGTTCTTCCGCCAGTATTTCTTCGCCATGGATCGGGAGGAAATGCCGTTCAACCGGGCTGAGCGGCAATGGGTGTCCCGTGCTTCGGCCGGCAAGGACAACACAGTCGCCTTCGGCTCGACCAAGAACCTGACCGTTCCGGGGACCCTCTATTTCGTCAACTGCCCCTTCCCGACATTGGATACGGACCGAGCGGAAACCGAGCCGATGGTCATCGGCCCGACCTGCCGCAAACCATATGCGGCGCCATCCTTCTTCAACATCTCCGGCATGAGCTACGGGGCATTATCGAAACCGGCGGTCCAGGCCTTGTCGAAGGGGGCCGGCATGGCAGGCTGCTGGCTGAATACCGGCGAGGGTGGGGTCTCACCCTTCCACCTCGAAGGCGACTGCGACATCGTCTTTCAGATCGGCACAGCGAAGTACGGGGTCCGCGATGCGGAAGGCAACCTTTCCGACGAACGCCTGAAGGCGCTCGGCGACGAACCACGGATCAAGATGTTCGAAATCAAGCTGTCGCAAGGTGCCAAGCCCGGCAAGGGCGGCATCTTGCCGGCGATCAAGGTTTCGGAGGAGATCGCCGCAATCCGCGGCATCCCAGCCGGCAAGGACTCGATTTCGCCCAACCGTCACCCGGACATCTCCAGCGTTGCCGATCTGCTCGACCGGATCGCCCACATCCGCGAGGTCACCGGCAAGCCGGTTGGATTCAAATGCGTGATCGGCGCCTATGGCTGGCTCGACGCCATGTTCAAGGAGGTTGCCCGTCGCGGAACCGAGAGCGCACCGGACTTCATCACCGTCGACTCCGGCGACGGCGGCACCGGCGCGGCTCCATTACCGCTGATGGACAATGTCGGCCTGCCGATCCGGGAATCGCTGCCACTGGTCGACGACATCCGCAAGCGTCACGGCATGAAGGAGCGGGTGCGGCTGATTGCGTCCGGCAAGATGATCACGCCGGCGGGTGTTGCCGCCTCGCTCTGTTCCGGCGCGGATTTCGTCGTCGCCGCGCGCGGATTCATGTTTGCACTCGGTTGCATCCAGTCGCTCAAGTGCAACAAGAACACCTGTCCGACCGGGATCACCACCCACAACCCTCGCCTCCAGCGTGGCCTCGACCCCACCGAGAAGGCCGTACGCGTCGCAAACTACTGCATCAACATGCGCAAAGAGGTCGAGATCATTGCCCATTCGTGCGGTGTGCCGGAACCGCGGCGGCTGCGTCGATTCCATGTCCGGATCGTCGGCGACGATGGTCGATCGATGCCGCTCAACGAGCTCTTTCCGAGCCCCGACCCGGCGGACAACGACCCCGCCGCTGCTGCGAGTGCGGCAACCAAGCAGCGAGACCACGTCGAGGCGGAAAACCCCGGCGACACGTTGGTCCCCGAGCAGGCCTGACGTACTCAGATCGCACAATCGACCGCATGCGGCCGCGCGTTGCCGAAGTTCGGGTAGTAATAGACACCGGTGGTGAACAGAAGCTTCAGCGGTTCAGTAGCGGCGCCGCGATCGAGCAGAGCGGTGATGAAGTCCGGCTGCTCGTAGTAGATCGCGTAGTTGAGCGCGCCTTCGCCGTAGGCGTTGAGCGCATTGACGTCGGCGCCGTGTTCCAGAAAGCCGGCGACGAAGGTCGGGCGCTCTTCCTGGATCGCGACCATGAGCGGTGTCAGCGCCGCGCCAGACCGGTTTTCGATGTCGGCACCGGCGTCAAGCAACACCGCGGCAACGTCCCAGCCGGCACTGCAGCTTCGCGCCACAGCGGAAAGCGCAGAGGCACCGCGTTGATTCACCCAATCGGGATCGGCGCCGGCGTCGAGCAGCGCCGCGACCATCGCCGTGTCCCCACGAATCGCGGCAAGCATCAGGGCCGAGGTATCGTAGGTACCGAAGACCTCGTTGACGTCGGCGCCGGTTTCGAGAGCTGCTTTCAGCGCGGACACATCCCCGGAACGGACGATCGATTCCAGTGATGTTTCGGCAAAGGCCGACAACGGCGCAAGGATCAGACCAGCAGCAGTGAGCGTTGCGAGGATGCGGGGCATGACATTCCTCCCGATTGGACGACGATCACGATACGGACAGCCTACGCCTGGGCGTCTCCGGCTGGAAGCCAACCGCGATCACAGTTTGATGAGGTGTCGTCCGTCGCTCGGGGACGCTAGCCGGACCGCTGCAGATATCGGGCGAAGTAGATCGCGATGATCGGCAACGGCAGAAGCAGCACGAACGCCGCATGAATGCCGTAGGCCGAAGCGACGGCCCCGATCATCGGCGGCGAGATAAGGCCGAGTACGGTTTGCAGGGTCGACAGCGCGGCAACGTTTTCCGAAGATGGACGGTCACCGAGCCGGGCCGCCGCCGACATCGCCTGGGGGTGGGCCGTGCTGATACCAAGCCCGATCAGGGCGAAGCCGACCAGGGTGACCGCGATCGAGTCGCTGGTCACCACCAGCAGAAGACCAATGAAGGTGATGGCGGTGAGAACGCGGGCGAACCGCACCGGTCCGTATCGGTCGATCAGCGTATCGGCCGACAGCCGGCCGATGATCTGGAAGGCGACAATCGACGGCAGTGTCAAAGTTGCGACCCACTCGGCCGGTTCGAAGACATCGCGAAGGTAGATAATCGACCAGTTTCGCATCGTGCCTTCGAGCCACATCCCCGAAATGGCGAAGCCCATGATCAGGAGGATCGCGACCGTCGGCCGGGCGAATCGGCGGCGGGCACCGTTGCCGCGATGGGCGCGAGGCGCCACCGGCTGCATTGGTCGAACGAACGCCACCGTCGCACCGGCAATGAGGATGAACAGCCCGACGAAATGCCACAAAGGCGGAATGCCGGCAGCAACCATCGCGGTTCCGGCTGCGCTTGCGGCGAGAAAACCGACGCCCCACAGCGCATGACAGCGGTTGAGGAGGCGATGGCCGTGGGAGGCTTCGATGCGGTCCGCCTCGACATTCATGGCGATGTTGCTGACCGCCAGACCGACCCCGAACAGGACCAGCAACAGGAACAGGGAAGGCGCACCGTCCGCCAGCAGGGCGGCGAGCAAAGGTCCCGCGGCGAACAGGGGAAGCCCCCAAAGCAGCGTGCGTCGGATGCCGTGACGCTCGATCGCCTGGCTAACCAGAAGCGAGCCGGCGAAAACCCCGGTCGACAGGCCGATCAACGCAACGCCCAACTGGCCCTCGGTCAGCCCGATTGCGAGCTGGAGTTCAGCGAGCCGTGAAAAGAACGTGCCGGTGATCAGCCCGGTCAGGGCGAAAATCGTGACGATGGTCGCGCGACGCGCATCCTTGAACAAAGGAGACACTGGATCGAGCCTGAAAACGAGCGCCCGCGGGCTTCGGAAATGAGAGTCGTTGGGCCTGAGCGAGCAGAAGCCCAGACGCCACCAGAACGAGGTGATCTCTTATTCGGTTGCGACCGAGGACGGAAGAAAAATCCGCGTGAAGGCGACAGAAAATCAGTCGGGGCGCGGATCCCCCTCGGCCGCCGGCAAATCTAACCGGCCCGTCGGAGATACCGTGCGAAATAGAGTGCCACGATCGGTAACGGAAGCAGCAGCATGAATGCCGTGTGGATCCCGTACGCCGAGGCAACCGAACCGATCAACGGCGGCGAGATCAGTCCCAGCAGCGTTTGCAACGTAGCCAGCGCCGCGACGTTTTCCGACGACGGCCGGTCACCGAGCCGCGCGGCGGCCGACATCGCCTGTGGGACGACGGTACTGATGCCAAGGCCGATCAGAGCGAAGCCGATCAGCGTCACGGCAATCGAGAGCTGGGCGACGACCAGAACGAGCCCGACGAGCGTGATCGCGGTCAGCACCCTGGCAACCAGCACCGGGCCGTAGCGGTCGATGATCCGGTCCGCCGCGAGCCGGCCGACGATCTGGAAGATGACGATGGCCGGGAGCGTCAGCGTCGTTACCCAGTCGGCCGGCTCGAACACGTCGCGGAGGTAGATGATCGACCAGTTGCGGGTCGTGCCCTCCAGCCACATGCCCGACACTGCGAACCCCATGATCAGAAGGATGCCGATAGTAGGCCGGGCAATTCGCCGGCGCGGACCGTTGCCGACGTGGGCGCGTGGCGGTGCCGGCCGCATTGGCCACACCACAGCGACCGTCACCACGAGAACCAATGCCAGAACGGTCGCGAAGTGGGCGGCGAGCGAAATACGCGCGGCGACGACGACGGTGCCGACGACCGTCGCGCCAAGAAATCCGACAGCCCAGATCGCATGACAATGATTGAGCAGTCGGCGTGATTGCGCCGCCTCGATCCGATCCGCCTCGACATTCATGGTGATGTTGACCCCGGCGAAGGCGAAGCCGAAGACGCCGAGCAATGCGAAAAGCGATACGGTGCCGCCCGAGAAGACCGCGACAAGCAGCGGCCCGGCAGCGAGCACCGGCAGCGCGATCATCAGAATCCGCCGGACACCGTGAGCCTCGATCGGCTGGCTTAGGGCCAAGGAGCCGAGGAAAACACCGATGGACAAGCCGGCCAACGCGATCCCCAGCGCAGCCTCGGTGAGTCCGACGGCGAGTTGGAGGTCGGCGATGCGAGAGAAGAACGTCCCCATGACCACGCCGTTGAGCGCGAACACGGTGGCGGCCGACGAGCGGCGGGTGTCGCGTCGATGCGACGGCATCGGGACCTCGAACGGATGGGCACCCCGCAGCAACGGCGGGGGGACGGATCTGGCTTCAGTAGCCGGGTAGGACGTCAAACGGCACTGGATGATAGTCGGCCCAGCCAACCCATGGAACGTCGGTGGCACCGAGATCGTATTCGTAGACCAGCCAACCGCTCGGGCTTTGCCTGAGCAGCGCCGATACCTGATTATCGAAGAAGCCCCCGGCAACAGCTTCGCCGTAGCGCGTGTAGCGATAATCGATCGGTGCGCCGCCCGGCCGCTGCGGCGATAGCAGGACAAACGCCCAGTCACCGACCACCCGCATCTGGTGGACGACGAACTCGACGGGCGCGCCTACTTCGGCCTGCACCATCGGCCGAACCCCGTCGAGAATGGCCGAACGCTGCGGCGAACCGCGCGGCGGTGTCGTGACTTGCGCCATTGCCGCGCCTGTCACCATCATCGTCATCAACCCAAACGCGGCGACTCGGACCGCGAAACCGGCACCCAATCGCGTATTCATGGCCGTTTCTCCCCTCGAATCGCCGCTTGCGGCAGATTTCATGGCTTCTTATATACGCCGGGAACGCGCGTGCCTTCCCGGGGACTACCTCGCTTTGGCCGCGTGAATCACGCCAGGGGACCGGATCGCTCTCGACTCTCTACCGAATCGAGCCGGGACGCGGGTGCCTCGTGAAGGGCCCTGCCGGTCTGCCGAAAGGAGATGGGAAGTATGGCAAAAGTAATCGGTATTGATCTCGGCACCACGAATTCGTGCGTTGCCGTGATGGACGGCAAAGACTCCAAGGTCATCGAGAATTCCGAGGGCGCGCGAACGACGCCTTCGATGGTGGCGTTCAGCAAGGACGGTGAGCGTCTGGTTGGACAGCCGGCAAAGCGTCAGGCGGTCACCAATCCCGAAGACACGATCTTCGCCGTCAAGCGGCTGATCGGGCGTCGCTACGACGATCCGACCGTCGCCAAGGACAAGGAACTCGTCCCCTACCAGATCGTCAAAGCGGGCAACGGTGACGCCTGGGTTGAGGCAGAGGGCAAGACGTATTCGCCGTCGCAGATTTCCGCCTTCATCCTCCAGAAGATGAAGGAAACCGCCGAGGCCTATCTTGGCTCCAAGGTCGAGCAGGCGGTGATCACCGTGCCGGCCTATTTCAACGACGCCCAGCGCCAGGCGACCAAGGACGCCGGCAAGATAGCCGGGCTCGAGGTTCTCAGGATCATCAACGAGCCGACCGCGGCGGCGTTGTCTTATGGGCTCGACAAGAAGGAAGGCCAGACCATCGCGGTCTACGACCTCGGTGGCGGCACCTTCGACATCTCGGTGCTCGAGATCGGTGACGGCGTCTTCGAAGTGAAATCGACCAACGGGGACACGTTTCTCGGCGGCGAGGACTTCGACATGCGTCTGGTCAACTATCTGGCCGACGAATTCAAGAAAGAGCAGGGTATCGACCTGCGCGGTGACAAGCTCGCGCTCCAGCGGCTGAAGGAGGCCGCCGAGAAAGCGAAAATCGAGCTGTCGTCAGCGACCCAGACAGAGGTCAACCTGCCCTTCATCACCGCCGATGCCTCCGGGCCGAAGCACCTGACCATGAAACTCACCCGCGCCAAGTTCGAGGCGTTGGTCGATGACCTGATCCAGCGGACCATCGAGCCCTGCAAGGCCGCGCTTAAAGACGCCGGCCTGTCGGCGGGCGAGATCCAGGAAGTCGTCCTGGTTGGCGGCATGACCCGCATGCCCAAAGTCCAGGAGGTCGTGAAGCAGTTCTTCGGCAAGGAGCCCCATAAGGGCGTCAACCCGGACGAAGTGGTCGCCATCGGCGCCGCGATCCAGGGCGGCGTGCTCCAGGGCGACGTCAAGGATGTATTGCTGCTCGACGTGACCCCGCTGTCGCTCGGTATCGAGACGCTAGGCGGCGTGTTCACCCGGCTGATCGACCGCAACACCACGATCCCGACCAAGAAGAGCCAGGTGTTCTCCACCGCCGAGGACAGCCAGAACGCGGTGACCATCCGGGTCTTCCAGGGCGAGCGCGAGATGGCGGCCGACAACAAGATGCTCGGCCAGTTCGACCTGGTCGGTATCCCGCCGGCACCACGTGGCGTGCCGCAGATCGAGGTCACCTTCGATATCGACGCCAACGGCATCGTCAACGTGTCGGCCAAGGACAAGGGCACCGGCAAGGAGCAGCAAATCCGCATCCAGGCTTCGGGTGGTTTGTCCGAGACCGATATCGACCAGATGGTCAAGGATGCCGAGGCGCATGCCGACGAGGACAAGAAACGGCGCGCGCTGATCGAAGCCCGGAACCACGGCGAAGCGCTGGTCCACTCGACCGAGAAATCGCTGGCGGACTTTGGCGATAAGGTGGCGGAGGCCGACAAGTCGGCGATCGAGACCGCCGTCGCGGAGCTCAAGACCGCCATGGAGGGCGAGGACGTCGAGGCGATCGAAGCCAAGACCAATGCTCTCGCCCAGGCATCGATGAAGCTCGGCGAAGCCATGTATCAGGCCAACCAGGCCGAAACCCAGGCTGAAGCGGGCGGCGGCGACGGCGCCGACGCCGAGGCCGGCAACGAGGATGTGGTCGACGCCGACTTCGAGGAAGTCAGCGACGACGACCAGCAGAAGTCGGCCTGACGGCAGGATTGAAGACCATGGCCCGCGCCCGAGGCGACGCAATCAGGCGTTCCGGGGTGCGGGCCTTTTATTTTGAGCGCGTATCCGCAAGGCGTTTCGACGTCGCTGCGGGGCAGACTGACTGACGACGAATGGAAAAACGCGATTTCTACGAGGTTCTCGGCGTCGACCGGGGATGCGACGACCGCCAGCTCAAGGTCGCTTATCGCAAACTGGCGATGGCGTATCACCCCGACCGCAACAGCGGCGACGCAACGGCTGAGATCAAGTTCAAGGAAGTCAACGCCGCCTATGAGTGCCTGAAGGACCCGCAAAAGCGGGCGGCCTACGATCGCTTCGGCCATGCGGCCTTCGAAAACGGCGCGAACGGCGCCGGCGGTTTCCACGGCGATTTCGCGTCGTCGATGTCGAACATCTTCGACGATATCTTCGGCGAGTTCATGGGTGGCCGGCGCGGCAGCGCCGCCCGGGGCGGACGGGAGCGCGGCTCCGATCTCCGCTACAACATGGAGATCACTCTCGAAGAGGCCTATGCCGGCAAGACCGCAGAGATCGAGGTTCCCACTAAGGTTACCTGTCCGACCTGCTCGGGCTCGGGCTCGCGGCCGGGATCAAGCCCCAAGAGATGCCCGACATGTGAGGGTCATGGCCGCGTCCGCACCGCGCAAGGGTTCTTCTCGATCGAACGCACCTGTCCGACCTGTCACGGGCGCGGCGAAATCATCGCCGACCCATGCGATGAATGCAACGGTTCGGGCCGTATCACCGAACAGCGTAAGCTCAGCGTCAACATCCCGGCCGGCATCGAGGACGGCACGCGCATCCGGCTTGCCGGCGAAGGCGAGGCGGGCCTGCGCGGCAGTTCGGCCGGCGATCTCTATATCTTCCTGTCGATCGCTCCGCACGAGTTCTTCCAGCGCGACGGTGCCGACATCTTCTGCCGGGTGCCGATATCGGTGACCACCGCCGCGCTCGGCGGCGACTTCGAGGTCCCGACCATCGATGGCGGCAAGACCAGGGTCCGTGTGCCCGAAGGCGCCCAGACCGGCAAGCAATTCCGCCTTAAGGGCAAGGGCATGCCGGTGATGCGCACCAGCAAGGTCGGCGACATGTATATCCAGGTGGTTGTCGAGACCCCGCGCAAGCTGTCGCGCCGCCAGCGCGAGCTGCTGCAGGAGTTCGAACAGGCCTCGTCGGCGGAGAACAATCCCGAATCGGCCGGCTTCTTCACCCGCGTCCGCGATTTCTTCGGCGCCTGACAGCGTCAATTTTGACAAGCACTGACGGGACCATCTCATGCGTGACCAGCTCCGGTTTCTGAAGTGCCTCGCCGAACGGCCGCGTATGACCGGCGCTGTGGCGCCCTCAGGCGAAGCGCTGGCAAAGGCAATGGCCCGCCATGTTGATCCGGACGGCGACCTTCCGATCGTCGAGCTTGGCCCCGGCACCGGCGTCGTCACCAAGGCGCTGATCGGCCACGGCGTCGCGCCGGAGCGGATCATCGCCATTGAGTACAGTCCCGACTTCTGCCGCCTCTTGGCCGAGCGTTTTCCCGGTATCACGGTGATCCGGGGCGACGCCTACGACCTCGACGGCTCGCTCGACGGGCGAGCGCCGGAAATCGCCAACGTCGTCTCGAGCCTGCCGCTGGTCGCCCGGCCGTTGTCGGACCGCGAGCAACTGATCCAGGCCGGGCTCGCGCGCACCGTCAGCGACAACCCGTTCATCCAGTTCTCCTATACGTTCAATGGCCCGGTCCAGCCGGTACCCGGACGGTTCTCAGCGCAGGCTTCCCGCTGGATCTGGATGAACATGCCGCCGGCCCGCGTCTGGCTCTATCGCAAGGCGTGAGTCTTGGGATACGGCGGCTGGCGTGGAATCCACGACTTCCAGTATCCAGCGGATAGCGTCTTCAAGCACTTGCTAGGTGTGTTGGAACGCGACGGCTATGAGATCCGCTCCTCTGATCCGGACAAGCGCGGTGTCGTCGCATACGGTCGCGCCAACTGGTCGTTCCTCCGGCGGGGGGTGTCGCGACCACGCATCGCCGCGCGCGTGGATGAAACCAGCGCCGGAACAGCACGACTGACAATCGAAAGCGCCCCGGCCTTCGTTCCGCAGATGTTCGGCGAACCGGCTCATCGCCACCGCGCCGAAATCATCACCCTCCACCTTCAGCAATCGTTGGACCCATGACCGCGACCAAAATCCTCGTCTTCGCTGGCTCGACCCGTGCCGGTTCGCTCTCCACCAAGCTTGCCGCGGCCGCCGCCAAGGAGCTGGCGCTTGCCGACGCCGACGTGACCCGCATCTCCCTCGCCGATTACGCGTTACCCATCTACGACGGCGACCTGGAAAAGGAAGTCGGTATCCCCGACAACGCCACCCAGCTCGCGCGTCTGATCGCGGCTCATCAGGGCGCTTTCATCGCGACACCCGAATACAACAACTCGGTGCCGCCGCTGCTGAAGAACACCATCGATTGGATCAGCCGGGTCGAATCCAGCAAAGTTCCCTATCGCAACCGCGTCTTCGCCGTCGGCAGCGTGTCGAACGGGCCCATTGGCGGCGCTCGAGCCTTGCCGGATTTGAGAAAGATCGCGCAAGCCGGGCTCGGCGCGATTCCGATTCCCGAGAAGATCGAAGTGGGTCGCGCTCGGGAAGCCTTCACCGAGTCCGGGGAACTGGCTGTCGAGCCTGTCGCCAAGCTTCTGTCGCGTGTCTGTCGGAGCCTCGTCGCATTGGCCGGGCGTCTTGCCGACTAGAAAACACCATCAATTGGCCCCTTCGCCGACATTCAGCCCTTGACCCAATGGAAGCGGCGGGACATCAGTCGCGCATGCCTTTGATTCCCGCCCGCGACCGCCTCGTCGTCGCTCTCGATCTCGCAGATGTCGCCACTGCCGAAAAGATGGTGGAACAGCTTAACGACAGCGTCGGCTTCTATAAGGTCGGCCTGCAGCTGATTTACGCCAACGGGCTGGATTTCGTCCGGAGCCTGACCGCGGCGGGCTATAAGGTTTTTCTCGATGCCAAAATTCTCGACATCGACAACACGGTGGCGAAAGCAATCGAAAGCATCAAACACCTTGGCGTGACCTTCGTGACCGTCCACGCCTACCCGAAAGCGATGCGAGCGGCGGTCGCCGCGCGGGGTGACGCCGACTTGCGCCTCCTCGGCGTCACGGTGCTGACCTCCATGGATGACGGCGATCTGATCGAGGCCGGCTATGCGGACACTTCCGCACAGCTGGTCGCCGCTCGTGCCACCTTCGCCCGCGACATCGGCATGGACGGCGTCGTCGCCTCACCGACGGAAGCCGCCGCCGTCCGCCGTATCGTCGGTACCGAAATGGCGATCGTGACGCCAGGGGTCCGTCCGGCGGGAGCCGCAACCGGCGACCAGAAGCGGGTCGCCACGCCACGAGATGCGATCCGCGCCGGTGCCGACTACTTGGTCGTCGGCCGGCCGATCACCGGCGACGCCGACCCCAAGGCGGCGGCCGACGCCATCGTTGATGAGATCGCCGAGGCACTCAAGGGGGAAGACGCGTGAGCAAAGCGTACTGGATCGTCCGGGTCGATGTCAGCGACCCTGAGGGCTACAAGAAGTACCTCGCGGCAAACGGAGCGGCGTTCAGCAAATATGGCGCGCGCTTCCTGGTCCGCGGCGGGTCGTTCGAGACAAAAACCGGCGGCGCTCGCGAGCGCAACGTTGTGCTTGAGTTCAAGGACTACGAGACCGCGCTCGCCTGCTACCACTCGCCCGAATATCAGCATGCTATCGCCGAGCGCGGCGACTCGGCCGAACTCGACCTCATTGTCATCGAGGGTTACGACGGACCGCAGCCCGGCGACAACTGAGCCCGCAAGACCTGTCGACAGCCGGTTTGCCGCGCCCCGCCCTGGCGGCTATATCCGGCTTCGCGTGAGAATACGGGGGAGCGAGCATGGACGACATGAAGCTGGTGGTCGTCGGCGCCAGCGGCCGAATGGGCCGGACCCTGATCCGGGTGATCGACGAGACACCGGGCGTGACGCTCCATGGCGCGGTCGAGCGGGCCGGTGCCGCCGAGATCGGGGCCGACGCCGGAACACTGGCCGGGCTCGGGCCGTTGGGCATCACTGTTGGCGATGATCCGTTGCCCGTGTTTGCCAAGGCAGACGGCGTGCTGGATTTCACCGTCCCCGCCGCCACCGTCGCCTTCTCCGAACTCGCCGCGCAGGCGCGCATCGTTCACGTAATCGGCACCACCGGCCTGTCGGCGGACGACGAGGCCAAAGTTGACGCGGCCGCCCGTCACGCACCGGTCATCAAGTCGGGCAATATGAGCCTGGGCGTCAACTTGCTCGCGGTGCTCGCCCGCCAGGCGGCGAAAGCGCTCGACGCCGATTTCGACATCGAGGTGCTGGAGATGCACCACCGCCACAAGATCGACGCCCCATCGGGCACCGCCCTCCTCCTCGGCGAGGCGGCAGCCGACGGGCGCAGCATCGATCTCGCCACCCATGCGATCCGGGTCCGCGACGGGCATACCGGCGCCCGGCCGCGCGGCGACATTGGTTTCGCCACGCTCCGCGGCGGTTCGGTAGTTGGCGAGCATAGCGTCATCCTCGCCGGCGAAGGCGAGACGATCGAACTCACCCACAAGGCGGCCGACCGAAGCATATTCGCCCGCGGCGCCGTCAAGGCCGCTTTGTGGGGTCGCGAGAAGAAGCCCGGCCGCTACGCCATGGCCGACGTCCTCGGCCTCTCCGAATAGGGAACCGTTACGCATGGATCGAATGATGGTGCTGGTCCGCCATGGCCAGAGTGAGTGGAACCTCAAGAACCTGTTTACCGGCTGGCGCGACGTCGGCCTGACCGAACAGGGAATCGCCGAGGCCCGCACCGCAGGGCAGCGGATGAAGCACGAGGGCCTGACCTTCGGCCGGACGTTCACCTCCGGCCTGATCCGGGCGCAGCGCACCCTCGATCTCGCGCTTGAGGAGCTCGGCGTCGCCGACCTCCCAATCGAGCGCGACATTGCGCTGAACGAACGCGACTACGGTGACCTCGCCGGTCTGAACAAGGACGATGCCCGCAAGAAATGGGGCGAGGAGCAGGTCCACATCTGGCGCCGCTCCTATGCCACCCAGCCGCCCGGCGGCGAGTCGCTGCGCGATACCGGCGCCCGGGTCTGGCCCTACTATCTCCACACCATCCAGCCGCATGTCATGCGCGGCGAAGGGGTGCTGATCTCGGCGCACGGCAACTCGCTGCGAGCCCTGATCATGGCCCTCGACGGCCTCACGCCGGACGAGGTGGTCAAGCTTGAGCTCCCGACCGGCCTGCCGATCCTCTACCGGCTGAACGCCGATACGACGGTCGCCGAGAAGCGCGAGCTTTCCGAGTAGTGGCGATTCGAGCCTGACGGGGCGCTCAGGCGAGCGCCCCGGCGACGCCGGCCTCCCAGCCGAGGATCGCCCGCTTGCGGGTCAGGCCCCAGTGGTAGCCGCAGAAGCTGCCGCCCTTGCCGAGCACGCGGTGACAGGGCACCACGAACGAAATCGGGTTCTTGCCCACAGCGGTCCCGACCGCCCGCGCTGCCTTGGGCTTGCCGATATGGGCCGCGATGTCCGAATAGGTGGTCGCCTTGCCGAGCGGAATATTGAGCAGGGTCTCCCAAACCCGTAGCTCGAAATCAGAACCGATCATCACGATCCTCAGCGGCCGGTCCGGCCGCCACGTGTCGGGATCGAAGATCCGGCGGCAATAGGGCGCCGTGGCCGCGCTGTCCTCGATGTAGTGGGCTTTCGGCCAGCGCGCCTTCATGTCGGCGAGTGTGCTCTCTTCCTTGCCGGGATCGGCGAAGGCAACGCCGGCTAGACCGCGATCCGTGACCATGATCAGCGACTTGCCGAACGGTGAGGCATGGAACGCCCAGCGGATGACGATGCCCTCACCGCGCGCCTTGTAGTCGCCCGGTGTCATCGCTTCATGGGTGACGAACAGGTCGTGCAGGCGCCCCGGACCGGACAGGCCCACTTCGTAGGACGCGTCGAGTATGGAAGCGGAGTCGTCGAGCAGCGACCGGGCATGATCGAGGGTCAGGGCCTGAACGAACGCCTTCGGCGACAGCCCGGCCCAGCGGGTGAACAGACGCTGAAGCGCCAGGGGTTTCAGGTCGACCGCGCCCGCGATCTGGTCGAGGGACGGCTGATCGCGCCAGTTTTCGGAGATGTACTCGACCGCCTGACGAACGGTGTCATAGTCGCTTTGCGGTCGGGGAACGGAGGGGGGCATCGACGGAACAGCGGTAATAGTAGAGAGGGTCATAACAGCCTCGAAGTCTGATCGTTGTTGTTCCAGACCTAGGCAGTCGACAAGCCAACAACCACCCGATTCTTGCGCACTAAATCGGTGCGGGCGAGCGGGCTTTGGCCAGCGCCGATGACAGCGCCGTCGCGAACGATTCGCGTTCGTGTGGCCCGAGGAAACTGGCGAGCGGAAACCGTTTGCCGTGCGAGGTTAGGTTCACGCCGGTCACGCCGATTTCAGGGTGTCGCTCGACCTCCAGTCGCGTCCAGTAGGGATTGATTGTGAACGACGACGATCGCCCGTTGGGGGCCGTGCGGGTCACCGTCAGCCGGTCGTGGAAGACGGTAACGTCCTCAGAGGCGCGGGCGGCCCGATAATTCAGCCGGAATGCCAATTGAATCAAAAAGATATCGAGACCGAAAAAGAAAACGATCGGCCACGCGCCCATCATCCAGAACGCCAGGCCGGCGGTGAATGAGCACGACACCAGCGCTAGCATCACCACCAGGAACCCCGTCGGGCTCAGGGAGCGATGAGGGGTCAGCCGCGCGGCGAAGATCGGCGGCTCGGAGGCTTCGGACGGAGGATTGGTTTCGCTCATAACGGCCGAGTATAGAAGACGCCCAACCAAATCCTAGGGCTGCCATGTGTCGCGGCGCCAGACAGGGAGATCATCCATGACCAGATCGCCGCGCCGGGCATCGACAACCGGCCGTCCCAAGCCACCCGCCCGGCGCCGAAGTCAAGCGCGCCGCATGCCGCCGGCCGACGTTGCCGAGATGTTCCGCCGGTTTCGGGCCGAACGGCCCGATCCGCGCAGCGAACTGCATTACTCCAGCCCGTTCACGCTCCTGGTCGCCGTGGTGCTGTCCGCTCAGGCGACCGACGCCGGGGTCAACAAGGCAACACCGGCGTTGTTTGCGGCCGCCGACACGCCTGAAAGGATGGTGGCGCTCGGCGAGGCTCGCGTTACCGAACTGATCCGCACCATTGGTCTGTTCCGGTCGAAGGGCAGGAACGTCGTCGGCCTGTCGCGCAAGCTGATCGCCGACTATGACGGCAAGGTCCCCAAGACCCGGGAGGCGCTGGAGAGCCTGCCCGGCGTCGGGCGCAAGACCGCCAACGTCGTGCTCAACGTTGCGTTCGGGCAACCGACCATCGCCGTCGATACCCACATCTTCCGGGTGTCGAACCGGACCGGGCTCGCGCCGGGACCAACGCCGGAGGCCGTCGAAACCGAACTCGAGCGTGTCGTCCCCGACGAATTCAAGCTGCACGCCCACCACTGGCTGATCCTGCACGGCCGCTATGTGTGCAAGGCGCGCAAACCCGAGTGTCCCACGTGCCTGATCCGCGACCTCTGTCTATGGCCCGATAAGATCGCTTGACCGACGGCTCCCGGTTGCCTCTCGGCCAGCCGCCGCTATAGTCCCGCCACCTTCCCCGAGCTGGTTATCCCCTTATGAACCCACCGAGATTCGATGCACTATGCATCGGCAACGCCATCGTCGACGTGCTCTCGCGCACCGAGGACGATTTTCTCCTCGCCCAGGACTTGCACAAGGGCACCATGCATCTGATCGACGAAGCGCGCGCCAAGTCGTTGTACGACGCGATGGGTCCGGCGATAGAGGCGTCAGGCGGCTCGGCTGGTAACACTGCTGCCGGAATCGCGTCCCTTGGCGGCAACGCCGCCTTCTTCGGCAAAGTCGCCGACGACACCTTCGGCGGCATCTACGCCCACGATATGCATGCGATCGGGGTTCACTTCGAGACGCCGCGTCTCACCGGCGGACTGGCAACGGCCAGCTCGATGATCCTGATCACGCCGGACGGCGAGCGGACGATGAATACCTATCTGGGCGCCGCCCAGCTACTCAGCCCCGACGACATCGATCCCGCCGTCGTCTCCGCGGCGGCAATTACCTACATGGAAGGCTATCTCTGGGATCCGCCGCTCGCCAAGGAGGCGTTCCGGCATGCCGCCACAATCGCCCACGAAGCCGGCCGCCAGGTGTCGCTGACCCTTTCCGACCCATTCTGCGTCGACCGCTTCCGCGCCGAGTTCCTCGGCCTCATTCGCGACGGAACGGTTGATATCCTGTTCGCCAACGACTCCGAGCTCCGCTCGCTCTACGAAACCGCGAACCTCGACGCCGCGTTGAGGGCCCTTGCGGCCGATTGTCCGCTGGCGGCGGTCACTGTGGGGGTCAACGGCGCGATCGTCGTCAGCGGCGACGGAGTGTCGCGGGTCGACGCGACGCCGGTCGAAAACGTCGCCGATCTCACCGGCGCCGGCGACCTGTTCGCCTCCGGTTTCCTGTTCGGGATCGCCCGGGACATGGATCCGATCGACGCGGCCCGGCTCGGCACGCTCGCCGCCGCCGAGGTCATCGGCCACATCGGACCGCGGCCGGTAACGTCGTTGCGCGACCTCGCCCGCGAAGCAGGCTTCGATATCTAGGCCGGTTCGGGGCGGTCAGGCGGTGCTTTGACCTTCGCCGGACTGGGCGGCAGCCGCCGCCTGCTGCGCCTGGGCCAGGCGTTGGCGGAACAGCGCCAGGAAGTCGATCGGATCGATCAGCAGTGGCGGGAACCCGCCATTTCGGCTGGCTTCGGCGATGATCTGCCGGGCGAAGGGGAAGAGTAGCCGCGGGCATTCGACCCGCAGGATCGGTTGCACCGCTTCTTTCGGGATATTGGTCAGCCGGAACAGGCCCGCATAGACCAGTTCGATCGCGAACAGAATGGTGTTGTCGTCGCCGGTGGTCGCCTTGACGTCGACCTTGAGTTCGACCTCTACCTCGTTGTCGGTGACCTGTCCGGGTTCAACATTGATGGTGATGTTGATGGTCGGCGCCGTCCCGCGCTCACGCAGGGATTGTGGCGCGCCGGGGCTCTCGAACGACATATCTTTGATGTATTGGGCGAGAACGCCAAGATTCTGGGGCGCGGACTGCTGGGCTGGCCGCTGTTGGTCATTGCCGGCCGGCTGCCGACCGCTATTTTCTTCAGCCATGAAAATCCGCTTCCTGACTACTCTGATAATGGGCGTTGCCGCCCGGCTTGCCGGGGGCTAACACGCAACCGTCAGCGAGACAAGGCAGCGCCGGTATCACCCAACGGACTCGCATCCGCCGCAAACCTTCACTACATTGGAAAAACATCGTTCCCCTTGGACATTTCGTGCTAAAGCCCACTGATCGGGGACAGGACCCGGACGCATGGACGGCTTCATCGACATCTACACCATTATCTTTCTGGTCCTTGCGATCGTCATCTTCTTGTACCTGCGGAGCATTCTCGGCCGGCGCACAGGGAACGAGCGGCCGCCGTTCGACCCCTATTCGCGTACCGAAGCGCCGCCGACCGCAAGCGGTGACGAAAACGTGATCAGCCTGCCGCCGCGCCGCGCCGGCAGCGAACCCGCTTCGGACGGTATCGCGCCAGCGGCTGAGGCTCAGATCAAGACCTTGGCGCCGGAAGGAACCTCCCTCAACGAGGCGCTGACCGCGATCGCCACCGCCGACCGGACCTTCGATCCCGATTCCTTCCTCAACGGCGCCAAGGCCGCCTACGAGATGGTCGTCACAGCGTTCGCCGAGGGCGATCGCAAGACGCTCAAGCAGCTCCTGAGCCGCGAGGTCTATGACGGCTTCGTCGCCGCGATCAGCGAGCGCGAAGGGCGACACGAGACCATCGAGTTCCGCTTCGTCGGCATCGACAAGGCGGAGATCACCGACGCGTCGTTCAAAGCCAACGCCGCCCACATCACCATCCGGTTCTCGTCGAAGCTGATTTCGGCGACCCACGACAAGGAAGGGCGGGTGGTCGACGGAGATCCCGTCCATGTCGCCGACGTGACCGACATCTGGACCTTCTCGCGTGACGTCAACTCGCGCGACCCGAACTGGAAGCTGATCGCGACCGAATCCGTCGAGTGACCGCGGCGGTCATGCTTTCGGCCGCCGGTCCCGAACAGAAGCCGCAACCGACCTTCCGCCTCGAACCCGTGTCGTTCGAAAACCTGAACGGCTGGACGGAGGACGATCATGCCGCGGCGCTGAACGCCTTCGCCTCTGGCGCGGATGTGATCGCCGGGCATCCGCCGAAGCACCGCGAAACCGGAATCGATGTTGCCGCGCTTAGCAGGCGGATCGTCGAGGCTCGCTCGCTGGCCGGCGCCGACCGAGAGGCGGCGCGAGAATTCTTCGAAACCGCGTTTCAGCCTTGCGATGTGGTTTCGAACGATGAATCGCCCTTCTTCACCGGCTACTACGAGCCGGTGGTCGCCGGCAGCCTCACGCGATCGGCGGCCTTTGCTCATCCGCTCTACGCCCGGCCTGACGACCTGGTCGACATCGAACCTGACGCCCTACCACCTGGCCTCGCGCCCGGTACCCGGTTCGCCCGTCGGACCGATGACGGCCTTCGTCCCTATCCGGATCGTGCTGAGATCACCGCCGGGTTTCTCGATGGCCGGGGCCTCGAACTGGTTTATCTCGCCGATCCGGTCGACGTTTTCTTCATCCACATTCAGGGCTCGGCGCGCATTCGCCTGGTCGAGGGCGGCGAGATGCGGGTCACCTACGCCGCTAAGAGCGGGCACCCCTACACCCCGATCGGTCGGGTGCTGATCGAGACGGGCGCGCTGCCGCGGGGCGGCGCGACCATGGCCACGATTCGCCGCTGGCTTGCCGATCACCCCGATCAGGCCGGCGCGGTGATGGCAGGGAACCGCTCATACATCTTCTTCGGCGAGGCGGCAGTCGACGACCCCGCCCTTGGGCCGGTCGCGGCAGCCAAGGTGCCGCTGACGCCGGGACGCAGTCTTGCCGTCGACCGGCTGATCCACAGCTTCCACACCCCGGTGTGGGTGGAGACCCAGATACCCGACCGCAAGACGTTCCGGCGCCTTATGACCGCCCACGACACCGGCTCCGCCATCGTCGGACCGACGCGCGGTGACATCTTCATCGGCTCCGGCAACGCGGCGGGCGATGTCGCCGGGGCTCTGGCATCCCGGGGGCGGTTCACGATTCTGGTACCCCGGACGGACGAGGCCGGTTCTGGCTGATGCGACGCAAGACTGGACGGCGCGGCCTGTCGGGGGAAGACAAGCGCCTCTGGGAGGCGGTCAAGCGCACAGCGGAGCCGCTGAGGACAGATGAGCCACAGGAACCGGAGGTGCCGGAACCCGCACGCCAGCCATCGGCTGAGCCACCCTCGACTTCGCCTAAAACGCCGACCCCAAGGCTGAACGCGGCATCCCGTCCCGCGCCGCCACCGCCCGCAGGGCCGCTGGACCGCAAAACCGTCAGTCGCGTGTCGCGTGGGTTGACCCCTGTCGATCGCCGCATCGACCTCCACGGCCTGACGCAAACCGTCGCGCACGGACGGTTGTTGCGGTTTCTGGAGGACGCTCACGCCAACGGCGCCCGCATCGTCCTGGTGATCACCGGCAAGGGCAACGACACCCCCCGCGACATTGGCGAACCGAGCCGCGGCGTGCTCCGCCGCGCGGTGCCGGAATGGCTGAAATCGGCGGCATTCAAGCCGTTCGTGGCTGGCGTATCGGAGGCCGGTCGGCGCCACGGCGGCGCCGGTGCTTTCTACGTGCGAGTCAGGCGCCGACGCGGTTAACCACGCCGAACGCTGATCAACCGAGAAGCTGGCGCAGTTCGGCTTCGCGATCGTTGATCAGCCAGCCGTAGAAGTTCTCCTGCGGCAGTTGAGCCGGCTTGCCGGCGGCCGCCCGTTTTTCGTTCTCCGCCCGCAGCGTCCGCGCCCGAGTGGCTGCGTTGCCGAGATTGTAGAGCGTCGCCGTGATCCCGGGATTCTGGGAGATATCGAAGCCCGCGATCTGCTTGTAGGCATCGATTGAGACCTTGATGTTCGCCGCCACGTAGTGAAGCGATGTCTCCGGGTTCATGATCTGCTGATAGACCTGCGACGCATTGTCGATCGAAAGCAGCGGCAACCCCGCCTTGGCGTGGACGATGTCGGTCACCGACAGCGCCGCGATCGGGCTCAGCTGGCCGAACCCGAACGTCTGCCCGGCGAACATCGGCCCGAAATAGACCCTGTGCAGTCGATCGCGGGGATAGCGCCGGCCGTCGACGAAGCGGCCCATAAACGTGCTTTCCCAGACGGTCTGGCGGCAGTCCCAGATCTCGTAGTTGGTGGTGAACTGCGTGCAGCGGGCAAACTGCGGCCGAGCGAAGAGCTCCTGAGCCGTATCGTTGCGGTCAGCGAAGATCAGCGTGTCGTCGGAAACGTACTGGAGCGCTTTGACGTAATAGGTTTGCAGCGTGTCATAGGTGTCGATGTTGTAGGTGTGCTCGCCGACCACCGCGCCGATAATGTGCATCGGATCGATGTCATACACCGCGGCGACCTGCTTGATCGCTGCGATCAGGTTGGGATTTCCGGCTAGAAGATTGTAAACCTTGCGATATTTCGTCTTGAACGTACCGCCACCGAAGAATGTCAGGGCGCGTGATCCGACGAAGACCTTTGGCTGTTTCGCGAACTGGTTCCCCGGGGGGACGACAACCACCTCCGACGCCATCGCGACGGGTGGCGCGACATGGCCGACGGCGAGCCCGACGCTCACCGCCGCCGCGACGGCAAGGCGTTTCAACATGACCATGGAGAGCACTCCAAATCCAAACCTTCGCCCCTATTGCACCACATCGGAACGACGGTCCAGCCCATCGGGCTTCCCCGCTCCAAATGGCGACCCGTCCCGGCGCGGGCGGCAAGCCCGGCGCCCAGACCATAGCAGCCGGTTTACGGCAAGCGAAGGGCAGAGCGCCCGATTGACGGGCTACAGGATGAAGCGGCTGAGGTCGGTGTTGCGCGCCAGATCGCCGATGTGATCCTCGACGTATTTGGCGTCGATGACGATGGTATCGCCATCGCGGTCGGCCGCGGTAAAGCTCACATCGTCGAGGATGCGTTCCATCACCGTCTGCAGCCGTCGGGCGCCGATGTTCTCCACATTGGCGTTGATCGACACCGCGATCTCCGCGATCGTATCGATCGCGTCGTCGGTGATCTCCAAGGTTACGCCCTCGGTCGCCATCAGCGCCACATACTGCTTGATCAGACTCGCCTCGGTTTCCGTCAGGATGCGACGGAAGTCGTCGGTGGTGAGCGGATGGAGCTCCACCCGGATCGGCAGCCGGCCCTGAAGCTCCGGCAACAGGTCGGACGGCTTGGCGACATGGAACGCACCGGAGGCGACGAACAGGATGTGGTCGGTCTTCACCTGACCGTGCTTGGTCGCGACCGTGGTGCCTTCGATCAGCGGCAGGAGGTCACGCTGCACCCCCTCGCGGCTGACATCGGCGCCGAAGCGACCTTCACGGGCGCAGATCTTGTCGATCTCGTCGAGGAAAACGATCCCATCGTTCTCGACCGATTCGATGGCTTCCTGCACCACCTGCTCGTCGTCGAGCAGCCGGTCGGATTCTTCCGCCACCAGGATCGGATGGGAGTCCGCCACGTTAACGCGACGCGTCTTGGTCTTCTGGCCGAACGCCTTGCCGAGCATATCGCCAATGTTCATGACGCCCACGCTGGCGCCGGGCATGCCCGGAATATCGAAGGACGGCATGCCGCCGCCGGTATCGCGGACCTCGATCTCGATTTCCTTGTCGTCGAGGTCGCCCTCGCGCAGCTTCTTGCGGAAGGACTCGCGTGTCGCCGGGCTGGCGGAATCGCCGACCAGCGCGGTCAGCACCCGCTCCTCGGCGGCGAGTTCCGCCTTGGCGGAGACTTCCTTGCGCTTGCGCTCGCGCACCAGGCCGATCCCGACCTCGACCAGATCGCGGACCACCGACTCCACGTCGCGGCCGACATAGCCGACTTCGGTGAACTTGGTCGCCTCGATTTTGATGAACGGGGCGCCGGCGAGCTTCGCCAGCCTCCGGGAGATCTCGGTCTTGCCGATGCCGGTCGGGCCGATCATCAGGATGTTCTTGGGCAGAACCTCTTCGCGCATGGCACCGGTCAGCTGCTGGCGGCGCCAACGGTTGCGCAGCGCAATCGCCACGGCCCGCTTCGCGTCGGCCTGGCCGATGATGTAGCGGTCGAGCTCGGATACGATCTCGCGGGGGGAGAAGTTGGTCATGGTCGTCTCGGTGAATCGTGAACGTCGGGAACAGCAGTCGGTCTCGGACTAAGCCGCATCGACCGACTCCAGGGTGACCTGATCGTTGGTGTAGACGCAGATGTCGGCGGCGATCGCCATCGCCCGCCGGGCGATGGTTTCGGCGTCGAGGTCGGTTTCGGCGAGCGCTCTTGCGGCGGCGAGCGCATAGTTACCGCCGGAGCCGATGCCGGCGATGCCGCCGTCGGGCTCGAGCACGTCGCCGGTGCCGGTCACCACCAGGCTGGTAGAGGCGTCCGCCACCAGCATCATCGCCTCGAGGCGGCGCAGATATTTGTCGGTGCGCCAGTCCTTGGCGAGTTCGACGCAGGCCCGGGTCAGCTGGCGCGGATACTGCTCCAGCTTGGCTTCGAGCCGCTCGAACAGGGTGAAGGCATCAGCGGTCGCACCGGCGAAACCGGCGATCACGCCGCTTTTGCCGATCGGCCGAACCTTCTTGGCGTTATGCTTCATCACCGTCTGTCCGACGGAGACCTGACCGTCGCCGGCAATCACCACCTTGCCGTCCTTGCGAACGGTCACGATTGTGGTGCCATGCCACGTGGCAGGGGCGGAATCGTTCATGGGTATCGTGTCCTCGTGCAGCAGGCCACAGGCGGTCTCGTAACGAGCCCCGCGGGCGGCCCCTTCGGGCGGTCCGCCCTATGTAAGTCGGATCAGGCCAAGTGCAAACGCCGCCCGTGGTTCTCCCGTCTATGGCCTTGGGGCAACGCCCCTGATACAACCCGCTCCGCCAAATGATAGGAGCGCGCCGAACCATGCGCACCGCCACGATCAAGCGAAAGACTAACGAAACCGACATTTCGGTCGAAATCGACCTCGATGGCGCCGGTAAGGCCGACGTCGAGACCGGGATCGGTTTCTTCGACCACATGCTGGATCAATTGGCGCGTCACAGCCTGATCGACATCACGGTGCGCGCCGCGGGCGACCTGCACATCGACCAGCATCACACAGTCGAGGATGTCGGCATCGCCCTCGGCCAGGCGATCCGCGACGCGCTCGGCGATCGGCGCGGCATCAGCCGTTATGCCGACGTCCACCTGCCGATGGATGAGGCGCTGACCCGCTGCGCCATCGACGTGTCGGGACGCCCGTTTCTGGTCTGGAACGTCACGTTCAGCCGCGACACGATCGGCGCGTTCGACACCGAACTGTTCCTGGAGTTCTTCCGGGCCTTCGCCCAGAACGCCGGCGTGACACTGCACATCGAGACGCTCTACGGCACCAACAACCACCACATCGCCGAGAGCTGCTTCAAGGCGCTGGCCCGGGCTCTGCGGGCGGCGGCGGCGATCGATCCGCGCCAGGAAGGGCGCCTGCCATCCACCAAGGGCCGGCTCGGAGACTGAGGCGAATGGCGTTCTACACCGTCCTCGTCCCGCCTGATACCAGCGAGACCGCCACGGACTCGCTTATCTTCGTCAAGGAGGGTTTCTGCTGGCCGGCGCTGTTCGTCCCGCTGATTTGGTCGATTTACTGCCGCCAATGGCTGATCCTGCTGTTTCTGCTTGCCGCGGTCCTGGTTCTCGTCGCAATCGGCGGCACCGTCGCCACGGTCGTCTACTGGCTCGGCCGGGTATGGTTCGCGCTTGAGGCCAACGGGCTCCGCCGCTGGACGCTGGAGCGCAACGGTCACCGAACCATCGCCGTGGTCGAAGGCCGCACCCAGGACGAAGCCGAACGGCGTTACTTCGAGGAGATCGAACTTCACGTAGAGCCGGCGGACCCGACCGCAGATGATCCGCCTGCGCCGTCCGGATGGGAGCCGGTGACGAAGACCCCGCCGGAGGAGCGTCCCGTCGTCGGCCTGTTCCCGTCGCCGAACCCGACCCGATGACCGTCGCTCTGATCGACTACGGCGCCGGCAATCTCCGGTCCGCGGCGAAGGCGTTTGAGCGCATGCTCGGCGCGGCAAACGCGGGCGCGGTCACCGTGACATCCGACCCGGACGTGGTCGCCCGCGCCGACCGGATCGTCCTACCCGGCGATGGCGCGTTCGCCGACTGTCGCCGCAATCTCGACGCCCTCGACGGCATGGTCGAGGCCATCGACGAAGCCATCGATACCCGCGGCCGGCCGTTTCTCGGCATCTGCGTCGGCATGCAGTTGCTAGCGAGCCGCGGTATCGAGCATGGGGTCACGGAGGGACTAAACCGCATTCCCGGCGAGGTTCGCGCCATCGAACCCACCGATCCGGCGCTGAAAGTTCCGCACATGGGCTGGAACACCCTTGGCGGCCGCGCCGCGCACCCGCTTCTCGACGGCATCGCCCTCGGCCCCGAGGGCTGGCATGCCTACTTCCTGCACTCCTTCCATATGGTCGCCCACAACGAGGCCGATGTCATCGCGGTCGCCGACTACGGCGGCCCGGTCACCGCCATCGTCGCGAGGGGCAATATCGCCGGTACCCAGTTTCACCCGGAAAAGAGCCAGAAACTCGGTTTGGCGCTGATCGGCAACTTCCTGAAATGGTCGCCGTAAGGATCATCAGGGTCGTCCGGATCATCAGAATCGTCGAACAAATCTAGCTGACGATCTCGCGGTACGACCTTGAACCGGGGGGAGTGCCTTGGAGGTTCCTCGGCCGGCGCCAATTCCGGCGATTCATGCTTAAGCTGTTGATAGGCGATACTCTTGCTGCCGCTGTGGATGTCTTCCTGCCACACTTCGTACAGTCGTCGAGGATCGACATCGTAGACCGCTACGATGTCTCGGACTTTCCTTCCGGACCACCTATGCTTCCAGCTTTCCACAGCTTGGTCAAAGGTCAGTGAACTCATGTTGGACAAGCTCCTTCGCCGAGTTGAGCGAGAGGAGCACCTTGACCCGACAGCTGGACTTTGTTTCAGTCCGCTCGCAGACAGCTGCGCCCGTGGTGCTCCATGCAGTACGGGGGGAAAGCCGGGCCGGAATCCCGGCTTTTCCGCTTGGTCATGGCGAAAGCTATGGTGATTCCCTACCCCCGCAAAGCTCGACCTAACGGGTCAATGTTGACATCCCCGAAATCCACAATGCTGTGTGGTTTATCCACATTTAGCTTTGCAACGATCATTGCAACGTTATGCGAATCATCTGGTTCCGCATGAAACAACCGTGACCGAGGGCTGGGACAACTTCTTCCTTGGCCAGCTCGGCGCCTCGGCGGCGCTCGGCGGGCTCCTGTTCGTCGCGGTTTCGATCAACCTCGAACGGATTCTCGCCGCGAAGGACCTGCCCAACCGGGCGCTGCTGGCGATGCTGCTACTGCTCACCGTCCTGGTCATCTCGGCGCTGATGCTGATCCCGGCCCAGCCGACCGTCACGCTCGGGATCGAGGCGCTGGCGCTCGGCGCCTTCGTCCTCGCCGTGGGAACCGCCATCGAGGCGACCGCCGCCAAGTCGCCGCGGATCACCAACCGGATCACCTATGCCGTCAACGTCGTCCTGTTCGCCGCGGCGGCGCTTCCCTACATCGTCGGTGGAATCTTGCTCCTTTTCGGCGATCTCTCCGGGGTGTATTGGATCGCCGTCGCCATCATCTTTTCCATCATCAAGGCGGTGGTCGACGGCTGGGTCCTCCTGGTCGAAATCCACCGCTAGAGCGCCCGCCATGATTCTGTTTCCCGCCATCGATCTGAAGGACGGTGCCTGCGTCCGCCTCGAAAAGGGCGCGATGGAGAGCGCCACGGTGTTCAACCCGGACCCGGCGGCGCAGGCGAAAACTTTCGCGAAGCAGGGATTCGCGTGGCTGCATGTGGTCGACCTCAACGGGGCATTCGCCGGCAAGGCCGTCAACGGCGCTGCCGCCGAAGCGATCCTCGCCGCGATCGACATCCCGGTGCAGCTCGGCGGCGGCATCCGCGATCACGCAGCCATCGACGGCTGGATCGGACGCGGCGTCGCCCGGGTCATCCTGGGGACGGCGGCCGTGCGCGATCCCGATCTGGTGCGCATCGCGGCCCGCAATCATCCCGGCCGGATCGCCGTCGGCATCGACGCTCGCGCCGGTAAGGTCGCCGTTGACGGCTGGGCCGACACCACCGAGATGGACGTCATCGACCTCGCCCGTCGGTTCGAGGACGCCGGCGTCGCCGCCATCATCTATACCGACATCGACCGGGACGGCGTCCTTGCCGGACTCAACTTCCCGGCAACGCTCCGCCTTGCCGGCGCTGTGTCGGTCCCGGTCATCGCCTCGGGCGGCCTCGCCTCCCTCGCCGATATCCTGCGGCTGCTCGAGCCGGACTGTGCCGGCTTGGAAGGCGCCATCGCCGGGCGGGCGCTTTATGACGGCCGCCTCGATCCGCTGGAGGCGCTGCGGCTGATCGAAGCCGCGGCGATCAACGGCTGATGCTGAAAGCCCGCGTCATCCCCTGCCTCGACGTCAAGGACGGCCGTGTCGTCAAGGGTGTCCGCTTCGTCGACCTCACCGACGCCGGCGATCCGGTCGAGGCCGCGCGTGCCTATGACGCCGCCGGCGCCGACGAACTCTGCTTCCTCGATATTCGCGCGAGCCACGAAGATCGCGGAACGATCCTCGACGTGGTCGCCCGCACCGCCGAGGTGTGTTTCATCCCGGTCACCGTCGGCGGTGGTGTGCGGAGCGTCGCCGACATTCGCGCACTGATGCTCGCCGGCGCCGACAAGGTCTTGATCAACACCGCAGCGCAGACCAACCCCGATCTGGTGCCGAGCGCGGCGGAGAAGTTCGGCTCGCAGGCGATCGTGGTCAACATCGACGCAACCCGGGTCAGCAGCGACGGCAACGCCCCCCGCTGGGAAGTCTTTTCCCATGTCACGCACAAACCGATCGGCATGGATGTCATCGATTATGCGACCCGCATGGCCGCCCTTGGCGCCGGTGAACTCTTGGTGACATCGCAGGACAATGACGGCACCCGCGACGGATACGACATTGCGCTGACCCGCGCGATTGCCGACGCGGTGCCGGTGCCGGTGGTGGCCTCCGGCGGCGCCGGACGGCCGGAACATCTCGTTGCCGCCGTCCGTGACGGGCACGCCTCCGCCGTGCTTGCGGCATCGGTTTTTCATTTCGGCGATTTCTCCATACACGACGCCAAGGCCCACATGGCAGCCCTCGGCGTACCGGTGCGGCTCGATGGCTGACGAGCGTCCCTTCACCCTCGACGACCTGGCGGCGATCCTCGCCGACCGGGCGCGCTCGGGCGGATCGGGGTCCTATACGGCCAGGTTGCTCAACGCCGGGGTGCGGACATGCGCCCAGAAATTCGGCGAGGAAGCGGTGGAGGCGGTGCTTGCCGCGGTCGGCGAGGACGATGCCGCGCTGACTGCCGAAGCAGCCGATGTGCTCTATCACCTGCTGGTCATGCTACAATCCCGTGACATCGCCCTGTCGAGCGTGATGGAAGAGCTCGACCGGCGAACTGGCCAGTCGGGGCTGGCGGAGAAGGCGGCGCGCAATCGCGCCGACGGGGAGAAGTGATGGATCAGCCGTCGCCGCCGCGCGTCTCGCCGCATCTGATCTTCAGTCGCGCGGAATGGGCGGCGCTCAGGGCCGACACGCCGATGACGCTGACCGGCGAGGAGGTCAAGCGGCTCCAGAGCCTCAACGATCCGGTCTCCCTCGACGAAGTCGCCGAAATCTACCTGCCGGTCTCCCGTCTCCTCAGCCTCTATGTCGCCGCGATCCAGAACCTGCATCAGGCGACCCGGTCGTTTCTCGGCAACCACGACGGCGTCATGCCGTTCATCATCGGCATCGCCGGCTCGGTGGCGGTCGGCAAATCGACCACAGCACGGCTGCTCCAGGCGCTGCTCCAGCGCTGGCCGAACACACCGCGAGTCGAACTGATGGCGACCGACGGGTTCCTGCTCCCGAACGCCGTGCTCCAGGAAGAGGGGCTAATGGAGCGCAAGGGGTTCCCGGAGAGCTACGACCGCCCCGCGCTGCTCGCCTTCCTCAACAGCGTCAAGTCAGGCGAACCCAAGGTCACCGCGCCGTTCTATTCGCATCTCACCTACGACATCGTGCCCGGTAAGCACGTGACGGTCGAGCGGCCCGATATCCTGATCGTCGAAGGGCTGAACGTGCTCCAGACGTCGCGATTGCCCCGCGATGGCCGGGCCGTGCCGTTCGTCTCCGACTTCTTCGACTTCTCGATCTACATCGATGCCGACGAGGCGATCATCCGCACCTGGTACCTGGAGCGTTTCAAGGAACTCCGCCGCACCGCCTTCCGCGACCCTGAGTCCTACTTCCACCGCTACGCCTCGATCTCGAACGAGGAGGCGATCACCATCGCCGGCGGCCTATGGGACCGGATCAACCTCGTCAATCTGCGCGAAAATATCCGACCGACCCGGCCTCGCGCGGACCTGATCCTGCGCAAGGGCGACGATCATCGCGTCGAACAGGTCGCGCTCCGCCGCCTCTGACCGGATCGCGCGTCTCACACCCGGTTGATCGAGACGCCGCCATCGACCAGAACCGCGGCCCCGGTCATGAAGCTCGCGTCATCGGACGCCAGATGGAGGACCGAGCGGGCGATCTCCTCCGGCCGCGCCAGGCGTTTGAGCGCATGGAGCCCCTCGGCAAAGGCGAGCGTCTCCGGCGTGTTGGCGTAAGCACGCCCCATCGGTGTGTCGGTCCCGCCTGGCAGAATCGCGTTCACCCTTATGCCCTGGGCACCGAACTCGCTGGCAAGCACCTGAGTCAGGCCAATCAGGCCGGCTTTGCTGGCGGCATAGGCGGCCATCCCCGGCATGCCGGCGGAATAACCAACGAAGGTCGAGTTGAAGATGATCGACCCGGCGCCGCGCTGAAGCATCGCCGGGATCTGCGCCCTGGCGCCGAGGAAGGCGCTGGTGAGATTAGTATCGAGCATATCGTGCCAGGCTTCGACGGTGAGGTCGGGCGTCGGCACCGCCTCACCCATCGTTCCGGCGTTGTTGAAAGCGATGTCGAGGCCGCCGAAGCGATTGACCGCCGCATCGACCAGCGCCTGCGCCAGATCACTGTCCTTGGCATCGCCCGAGATCGCGGCCGCTTCGCCGCCGCTGTTCCGGATCTCCTCGACCAGCGTGTCGAGCGGATCGCGCCGCCGGGCGCTAACCACGACCTTAGCGCCTTCGTCGGCAAACAATCGCGCCGTGGCCCGCCCGATGCCGGAACTCGCGCCGGTGACGATGGCAACCTTGTCATTCAGTCTTCCCATGATGTCGAAACCCTCTTTGACAGACGTGTTGGGCTTCGAAATCTCAGCTCCCCGGTTGGATCGCCACCCGATTCCTGCGGTTGCCGACGATTTTGGCGGTCACGTCGCTAACAACTGATCCGGCTCGTCGAAGGGCAGATCAAGGCTTTCGGCGACACCACGGTGGGCGATCCGTCCGGCGTGGACGTTGAGCCCTTCGAGCAAATGCGGGTTGGCACCGAGCGCTTCCAGGCCCGCGTCGGCGATGGCGAGACCGAAGGGCAGCGTGGCGTTGTTCAGCGCTTCGCTCGAGGTCAGCGGTACCGCGCCGGGCATATTGGCGACGCAGTAGTGAACGATCCCGTCGACCACATAGGTCGGCTCTTCGTGGGTGGTCGGCCGCGAGGTTTCGAAGCACCCGCCCTGATCGATCGCGACATCGACCAGCACCGCGCCGGGCTTCATGCCGGCGAGCATCGCCCGGCTGACCAGTTTCGGCGCCGAGGCACCTGGGATGAGAACCGCGCCGACCACGATGTCGGCCGAGAAGACTTCCTCGCGGATCGCTTCCAGAGTCGAATAACGGGTCTTGACCCGGCCCTGGAACAGGTCATCCAGGTCGCGCAATCGCGGCAGCGATCGATCGACAATGATGACTTCCGCCCCAAACCCGACGGCGATCTGCGCCGCTTGGGTACCGACCACGCCGCCGCCGATGACCGACACTTTGCCCGGCGGGACACCCGGCACCCCGCCGAGTAGAATCCCACGGCCACCATTCGGCTTTTCCAGCGCTGTCGCGCCGGCCTGGATTGACAGCCGGCCAGCCACTTCGCTCATCGGCGCCAGAAGGGGCAACCCGCCGCGACTGTCGGTGACCGTCTCGTACGCGACCGCCGTTACGCCGGACTCCATCAGCCCCGCTGCCTGTTCAGGGTCAGCGGCGAGGTGCAGGTAAGTGAACAGGATCTGGTCGGGTCGGAGCTGCGCCCATTCCTCCGGCTGCGGTTCCTTGACCTTGACGATCATGTCGGTGCCATCGAACACCGCCGCCGCCGTCGGAACGATAGTACCGCCAGCCGCCGCATACACATCGTCGCCAGCGTTGATCCCGGTCCCGGCACCAGCCTCGACCAGCACTTCATGACCGTGTGCCACGTACTCGACCACCGCCGCCGGCGTCAGCCCAACGCGAGCCTCGCCGACCTTGATTTCCCTGGGAACACCGACTCGCATCGCCAGACCCTCCTTCGTCGGCGGGGACGCCGACACATCGGTCGGTATTCTAGCGCCATATGGGGTTAGCGTCGCTCGGAACCGACAAGGGCTCCGGTGCGATCCGGCTCAGGCAAACACGTTGCGGTCGAGCCAGCGGATCAACGGCATCGACGCCTTGACGTGGGTCATAACCGTATCGACCGCCTTCGCGCTGAACAGGCCCTTCACCATCGGCTGATGGCCGCTCATCACGACGATACCCTTGCGGCGGAGCAGGGTCGCCACCGGCTCGTCTACTTCGAAGCCGCGCGGCACCCGGGCCAACTGCGGCTCGCCGATCGTCGCTCCGTCCTTCTCCGCCTTGGCCAGTGCGGCGAGCAGGTCCTTGGCGCCACTGCCGGAGGTCACCGCGTCGCGGTAGGCGTCCAGTTGAGCCGGCTCGAAGGCCCAATGGCCGGCGCCGTAGCCCCAGTGATCCGCCGACAGGCTGATATGGAAGCCGGGCGATCTGTTAGGATGGTCGCCCGCCCAAAAGACCAGATGCAGCGAATTCGAATACGGCCGCTTGTCCTTGGAGAAGCGAACGTCCCGATTGATCCGCCGCAGCGAACCGTTGACCTTGGGCACCGCCTGAAGCGGCGGTTCGAGCTTGGCCAGCGGCGGCGCCATCGCCTCGATAAACGCGAGGGTCGGTTCGACGAAGGCGGCCTTGTAGAGATCGCGATGCGCCTCGAACCACTCTTTGTTATTGTTCTTCGCCAATTGATCGAGAAAGCCCGGAAGGTCCGGACTCAAGTGTAGTTTGCGAGGACCCTTGTTCATCCGCCGTCTCCTGTCATCCCCTGTCACGATGCTGCCGCGTGGCATCTTGGCTTATTTCACCGTTCAGTTTAACGCATCGGATGGCACGTGGAAGCCGGAAGTGACGCCATGCTGACATCGGACGACAGTGACAAGCGGGCGTGGCTCGATCTCGCCGAGAGCCTGGTCGAGACGGAAGACGGCGTCGCCCGCGGCAAGATGATGTCGTCGGACGCCGTCACCTTCGGCGGCAAAGTCTTCGCCTTTTTCACCACCAAGGGCCGCTTCGCCGGCTTGGGTGTGCGCCTCGGGCGCGACCTCGACGTCTTTTCGTTGAAACTGACCGACTGGGAATATCTGGCACCATTCAAGTCGAAGCCGCCGATGATGGACTGGATCCTGATCGGCCCTGCGGACCGCGACCGATGGCCCGAGATGGCCCGGCTGGCGCTCGATCTGATGCGCTCAGCGGCAGAAACGAAGGCGGCTAAGAAACGCGCCAAGTCGGCAAAGTAAGCTGGCCCGCCGCAGCTAAACTACCTGTGTGACGGATATCCGATCACGGATTGGCTTGCTGGACGACTACAAAAGGAACAGGCGCTCGAAAGCGCCTGTTCGGATCAGTGGTCTGCGGGAGAGCTATTCGACCGCCAGCCCGGCCTTTTCAGTCACGGCATGTGTCCAGGCGCCCTGAGGCACCTCGGTGATGACCGGGTCGGACCCCCCGGCGAGCAGGATCTCGACGGTCCGCTCGTAGTCGCCGGGATGGAGAACGCCGTTGGAACCGGCGGTGAGCTTGTTGATCTCGCCCATCATTCGCTGCTGATGGTTCTCGGTCTGGGCGCCGGTATCGTCGTTTTCCAGAACGATCTCGGCAGCCTCTTCCGGGTTCTCGCGAGCATATTCCCACCCCTTCATCGTCGCCGTGACGAAGCGCGCCATGGCATCGACGAACGCGGGGTCATCCAGGTTTTCCTCGAGAACGTAGAGCCCGTCCTCGAGCGTCGCGACGCCCAGCTCGTCATACTTGAAGACGACGAGTTCATCCTCGGGGATGCCGGCATCGATAACCTGCCAATACTCGTTGTAGGTCATGGTCGAGATGCACTCGGCCTGCCGCTGCAGCAGCGGATCGACGTTGAAACCCTGCTTGATCACGGTGACGCCGTCGGCGCCGCCGTCGGTCGGGATGTCGAGCCGCGACATCCACGACAGGAACGGATACTCGTTGCCGAAGAACCAGACGCCGAGTGTCTTGCCGCGAAAGTGCTGCGGATCGGTGATCCCGTGATCTTCGTGACAAGTCAGCATCATGCCGGAACGTTTGAACGGCTGGGCGATATTGACCAGCGGCACGCCGCGCTCGCGGGCCGCCAGCGCCGCCGGCATCCATTCGACGACCACGTCGGCGCCGCCGCCGGCTATCACCTGGGGCGGGGCTATGTCGGGACCGCCCGGGAGGATGGTAACGTCGAGGTCTTCTTCCTCGTAGAAGCCCTTGTCCTTGGCCACGTAGTAACCGGCAAACTGCGCCTGAGTGACCCATTTCAGCTGTAAGGTGATCTCGTCGGCGGCCGAAGCCGATGCCAGGCCCAGCCCGCTGCCGAGAGTGGCCGCCAGCGTGGCGGTCAAGAGTTTGTTCATTGCTGACTTCTCCTTGTTAAGCCTTTCTGATCGTCGCCCCGCGGCTGACGTGCTGGAACGATGGATGCCAGAAGGTAACCAAGCGTTCCAGAAGTGCCAAACTGCCATAAAACACGGAGCCGGCTAACGCCGCCACTGCAATTTCGGCCCACACCATGTCGATCGCCAATCGACCGACCTCGGTGGAAATGCGGAAGCCCATACCGACGATCGGCGTGCCGAAAAACTCGGCTACGATGGCGCCGATCAGGGCAAGCGTCGAGTTGATCTTGAGTGCGTTGAAAATGAACGGCAACGCCGCCGGCAGGCGTAGTTTGATCAGCGTTTGCCAGTAGTCGGCCGCATAGGTTTTCATCAGATCGCGCTGCATGCGATCGGCGGTCGCCAGTCCCTGCACCGTGTTCACCAGCATGGGGAAAAAGGTCATGATGACCACCACCGCCGCCTTCGACGGCCAGTCGAAGCCGAACCACATCACCATGATCGGCGCCATGCCGATGATCGGCAGGGCGGAGACGAGGTTCCCGACCGGCAGCAGGCCGCGTTTCAGGAACGCGTTGCGATCGGTGATGATGGCGATGACGAAGCCGCTTGCGCAGCCGATGGCGTAGCCGGCGAGCACCGCCTTCAGGAACGTCTGGTTGAAGTCGGCCCACAGGATGTCGGTCGAGGTTGCGATCCGTGCCCAGATCGCACTCGGGGCGGGTAGAAGGACTGGAGGGACGCCGGCGCCGCGGACAATCACTTCCCACAGGAACAGAAGCCAGACGCCGAAGATGAGCGGCACCAGGACCTTCAGCGCGAGCGACGCGAGACGCCCGGCCGGCGCGAGTTCGGATAGGCCGGAGACCAGCCGCCAGGCCAGCAACCACAGCGCGATCACCAGCCCCCAGAAGCCCCAGGACGCGGTTTGGTCGACCAGCGGCAGGACCGATACCAGGGTGACATAGGCGCCGACGTGAACGACGACCAGCAGGACGATGTCGGTGATCCGTGGCGGGATGGGCGCAACGGCCATCACCGCGCCTGCCGCCAGAAGCACGACCATGACGATCGGCAGGCCACCAAGTCCCAGCAACCCAACCGGCGCATCCGCACCGCCAAGCGGCAGAACGACCGCAGCCACCAGCGCCACCAGCGCCCCGACCGGTAGCCAGAGATCGCCACTGCGGATCATGTCGGTCGCGCGCCCATGCGCCGCATGACGAACCGGCTGACCAGGCCGACCAGCCCAACCAGGACCGCGGCTAGCACCGCGGCGGTGATCAGAGCTGACCAGATCTGCACCGTCTGCCCGTAGTAGGAGCCGGTGAGCAGCCGGGCGCCGAGGCCGGCGGTGGCGCCGGTCGGTAGTTCGCCGACGATGGCGCCCACCAGGCTCGCGGCGATCGCCACCCGCATCGACACGAACAGATACGGCACCGACGACGGCCAGCGCAGCTTCCAGAAGGTTTGGGCGCGACTGGCGCTATAGGTACGCATCAGGTCGAGATTGATGAGGTCCGGCGAGCGCAGGCCCTTCACCATACCGACGGTCACCGGGAAGAACGACAGATAGGTGGAGATGATTGCCTTCGGCAGCAGCCCGGTCAGTCCGATCGATGCGAGCACGACGATAACCATCGGCGCGATGGCGAGGATTGGGATCGTCTGCGATGCCACGACCCAGGGCATCAGGCTCTTGTCGAGGCTGGCGACGTGCACGATCGCGGTCGCAAGACAGATGCCGAGAAACGTGCCCATCAGAAAGCCGAGCAGGGTCGACGACAGCGTCACCCAGCCGTGGAAGAGCAGGCTGCGCTTCGACGTCGGCGCGGTCTGGAAGATGGTCTTGTAAAGCTCCGCGCCGACCTGATGGGGCGCCGGCAATACCGGCCGCTCCTGCGCCCAGGTCGCCTCGATGAATTCAATGGTGGTCGGCGTGACGTCGGCGCGCTCGAACACCTCGCGCTGCCACTGCGCGTTCATGAAAATCGCGGCGATGTACCAGATAACGATGATCGCGGCGATAACGACGGTGACCGCCACCACCTTGCTGCGCAGGAATCGGGCGATCAGGCTCGGCCCGGCGGGCGCATGCTCTGCGGTGGCGGTCGCTGTGGTCATCGCTGTTTCCGCGATCTAGGCGCGCCCTCAGTCGTCATAGCTGTGCCCCGCCCTGAGGCCTTCCCGCACCCGGTGCGCCATCCTCACGAACTCCGGCGTCTCGCGGATGTTGAGGGTCCGGTCGCCGGGCAGGTCAGACGGGATCACGTCGTAGACCCGACCCGGGCGGGGCGACATCACCACGATCTTGGTCGACAGGAACACCGCCTCGGGAATCGAGTGAGTGACGAACACCACCGTCTTCTTGGTCTTCGCCCAGAGCTGCAGCAGCTGTTCGTTGAGGTAATCGCGGACGATCTCGTCGAGGGCCCCGAACGGCTCGTCCATGAGCAAAAGGTTCGGCTCCACCGCCAGCGCCCGGGCGATTGACACCCGTTGCTGCATCCCGCCGGAAAGCTGCCACGGAAATTTGCGCTCGAACCCGGTGAGGTTCACCAGCGCCAGATTGTCGGCGATCCGTCGGTCGCGCTCGGCTCTGGGCAGCCCCATGATTTCCAAGGGCAAGGCGACGTTGCGGGCGATGGTCCGCCATGGGTAGAGCGCGGCCGCCTGAAAGACATACCCATAAGCGCGGGCCTCCCGCGCCGCCTGTGGTGTCACTCCATCGACGGTGATCGAACCGCTGGTCGGCTGCTCGAGGTCGGCGATCACCCGCAGTAGCGTTGTCTTGCCGCAACCCGACGGGCCGATCAGCGACACGAAGGCGCCCGGCTCCACGTCGAGATCGATGTTGGACAGCGCCTCCACGGGCCCGTCACTGGTCTGGAAGGTGAGCCCGAGTCCCTTGATCGCGATCACCGGGGTCGTTGCGTCGGCGGTACTCATGCCGCCGCCCCGAGCAAGGCCGTCAGATGCCGCGCCATGGGCAAGACCCGGTCCCGGGTCAGCGGCGCCAGCGGTAGATCGCCGGGCGCATCGGGATCGACCCAGGCAACCTCGGCGATCTCGCGCTTTGGCGTCGCGGCGACGTTGACGCGGGTGCCGAACAGGTGGGCAACGACGGTCGCACCGGGTTCGTTCGCCGCCGGCGCGCGCTGCACGCCGTGTTGGGACAGTGTCGATGGATCGAGGACGATGCCAACTTCCTCGGCGACCTCGCGAACCAGCGCGTCAGCCGGTGTCTCGTCCGGCTCGACTTTGCCGCCGGGCTGCATGAAGGCCGCCGTTCCGTGCTTGCGCACCAGCAGCATCCGGCCCCGCCGGTCAATCAGCATCGCCGCGGCGATGACGATGGGAGCCCCTCCCATGGGCGGTTAAACGCCGGCCGGCATGTTCTTCTCGGAGCGCTCGACCGGCTGCGGCGTGGTCAGCGCCTTCCACGACGACAGCGCCTCGTGGATCGGCGGGTTCGGTGGCCGCTCGACATATTGGCCGCGACCGTCCTCGGCGGTGACCTTATCGTCCTCGAAGACGATGTCGCCGCGCGACAGGGTGTAGCGCGGCAGGCCTGTCACCTCGATTCCCTCGAAAACATTGTAGTCGATCACCGACATCTGCTTGGCGGCGGTGATCCGCTTCTTCTTCTCCGGATCCCAGACGACGATGTCAGCATCGGCGCCGACGGCGATCGCCCCTTTGCGCGGATAGATGTTGAGGATCTTGGCGATGTTGGACGACGTCACCGCGACGAACTCGTTCATGGTCAGCCGGCCGGTGTTGACGCCCCTCGTCCACAGCACCGGCATCCGGTCTTCCAGGCCGCCGGTGCCGTTCGGGATCTTGGTGAAGTCGCCGATTCCCATGCGCTTCTGTTCCGACGTGAACGCACAATGGTCGGTGGCGACCACCTGCAGCGACCCCGACGCAAGCCCGGCCCACAGTGAATCCTGGTTCACCTTGTTGCGGAAGGGCGGGGACATCACCCGCCGCGCCGCGTGGTCCCAGTCCTGGTTGAAATACTCGGATTCATCGAGGGTGAGATGCTGGATCAGCGGCTCGCCGAACACCCGGCGACCGAGCGAGCGCGCCCGGCGGATCGCCTCGTGCGCCGCCTCGCAGGAGACGTGCACGACATAGAGCGGCACGCCGGCCTGATCGGCGATCATGATCGCCCGGTTGACCGCCTCGCCCTCGACTTCCGGCGGCCGCGAGAAGGCGTGACCCTCCGGCCCGGTGGTGCCGATCTCCATGTATTTCTGCTGCAACCGCGCGACCACGTCGCCGTTCTCGGCGTGAACCAGCGGCATCGCGCCCAGTTCGCCGCAGCGCAGGAACGACTGATACATCTCGTCGTCGTTCACCATCAGCGCACCCTTGTAGGCCATGAAGTGCTTGAAGGTGTTGATGCCGCGCTTGACGACTTCCTCCATCTCCTTCCACACCGGCTCGTCCCACCAGGTGATCGCCATGTGGAAGGAATAGTCGGCCGCCGCCTTGCCGGCCTTCTGGTGCCAGGTCTGCAGCGCTTCGATCAGCGACTCGTTGATGCCGGGGAGTACGAAGTCGACGGTCATGGTGGTGCCGCCGGAGATACCCGCCTTGGTGCCGGTGGAGAAATCGTCGGCGGAATAGGTGCCCATGAAGGGCATTTCCATGTGGGTGTGCGGGTCGATACCGCCAGGCATGATGTAGCAGCCGACCGCGTCGACCACCTTGTCGCCGGAGAGGTTCTTGCCGATCGCGCTGATCGTCTCGCCCTCGATCAGAACATCGGCGGGGAAGCTGGTATCGGCGGTGACCACCGTCCCGCCCTTGATCACTGTCGACATGGGAATCTCCTTACTGGTGGCACACGTCGCGGAACCGGTAACAAGACCGTGGGGCGCCCTGCCTGCGGCGGCGACGAGAGCGGATCGGCAGCGAGAGCGCCAAACCGATGTCTCGGATGACGCTCAACTCTCGACCAGATCGAGCCGCTTCTCGATGCGAGAAATCCGTTCATCCATCCTGTCGAGCCGGTTTGACAGGTTGGCGTACTGCTGTTCGAGGATACCGAGCCGGCCTTTGATCTCACGCAAGTCCTCGCTGTGGCGGTCCTGCGTTTCACGGATCGCCCGCAGATGCTCGAGAACGATATTGTCCGCTGCCATGACCGTTGCTCCGGCGTCGAGCGCCTTGTGCTTAAACTTAGTGAAACCGGCCTTTCTCTACAATCTCGATCGATTGGTGTTGGCACGCCCCCGCTCAGGCCGCTCCTCGAATCGCGCCGACCAACCTCACCCCCCGTGCCGGGGCGAGAGCAGCGCTTGGCCGACGGAGCCGACCCTGGCGGCGCGAGAGGGGGGTGTCGCCGGTTGATCGAAACCGCCATCACGCCATCGCTTCGCGCATCGAAGTCCTATTCATCGTCACCGTTGTCATCGTCCTGATCGTCGGTCTCGATCGTCGTCTGGTCGGCGAACATGCTGGCTATAAACACGCCCTCGAATGTGAACACATAGTCGAGCTTGCGGTTGACGAGCACGGTTCCATCGGCGGCCTTGGCGAGTTCCTGAACCCGCGCCCGGGTCTTCCCGGCCCCGACGTCGATGGTCATCGGCGCGATCCTGAGATCGGTCTCCTTCCACGCCTTTTCCCAGTAGGCCCCAAGTTCCAACCGTCCCGTCCGGCGCTCATGGGTCGCCTCGTCGCGCCAGGCGACATCGGGGGCGAAGTGTTCCAGCGTCCCCTCGAGGTCTCGTTGGTTGAAGGCGCTGAACATCTGCATGAGGATGGCGCGGGCATCGGCTGTCATCGGGCGGTCTCCATTCGCAACGCGTGGACGGCTTGGATAGCGCCAACCAGCGCCGCGGTCACGCCACAATCTCCGCCGAGCCAAGGGTATCTGAGTGTCATATCGGTCACCCAGCGTCATTGCCGACAGCCGCACATCGCGACGCGAACATCTCGAACTCGCGGACGTTGGCCTGACCGGCTGCGTGAAGTTGCAGGTACCCAGGTGGCCCATGCACCTCGAACCTCGGACCGGAACTTAGAGCTTCGAGAACGCGTTCGCGGTCGACGTCCGTATCGTAGACACCCTTCCAGCTGTAACCCTCCGCATCGGCTCGCGTTATGCTGTAGAGCCTGAAGGAAACCGAAATTCTCTCCGGGAATCTCGCATCCGGGTTACCTGTCAGCAGCACCGTTGGTTGGAAAACGCCCCCGTAGAACGAACCTATACCAATCGCTGTGTATTCAAAAACGACACCGGCCGTTCGTTCGGCGCACACAAACCTGATAATCGGGCACCCGCCATCGGGCTCACTACAAAAATCCTTGTCTAGATCCAGCCGAACGAAATCATCCTTCGCCGTCGCAACAACGTCGACGGCAAGCGGCTTCTGCTGCGCGAGAGCCGCGTCACTCAAGAGCGCGAACAACAGGGCCAGACCGAGCCCGACAGTCCAAAGGCGCTCTCCGACACCGCGCTGCGGCGCTCCTATCGGCGCGAGACGGGGGTAATCCGCCGTCATCCGACGCACCTCACTCCACGATCTCCGCCGTCTCCAGCGCCGCGTGAAACAACACGTCGGCGCCGGCGGTCGCCCACTCCTTGGTGATGTCCTCGTCCTCGTTGTGGGAGAGGCCGTCGACACACGGGCACATCACCATCGCAGTCGGCGCGACGCGGTTGATCCAGCAGGCGTCGTGGCCAGCGCCGGAGACGAGGTTGCGGTGGGAATAACCGAGCCGGTCGGCGGCATTGCGCACCGCGGTGACGCAGCCTTCATTGAAGGTGACCGGGTCGAAATGGCCGGCGACCTCGATCTCGATGCCGAGCCCGAGCTCCTCGGCAATCTTCGGCGCCTCTGTCTCGACCCGGGCCTTCATCGCATCCAGCGTCGCCTGATCCGGGGAACGAATGTCGACGGTGAACACCACCTTGCCGGGGATGACGTTGCGCGAGTTCGGATAGACGTCCACATGACCGATGCCGCCGACCGCGGCCGGCTGGTTGTCCATCGCGATCTGCTGGACCAGCTCGGCGATCCGGGCGAAGCCGAGCCCGGCGTTCTTGCGCATCGGCATCGGCGTCGAGCCGGTGTGGGCTTCCTTGCCGGTCAGCGTGATCTGCAGCCACCAGAGCCCCTGCCCGTGGGTGACGACGCCGATGTCCTTGCCTTCCGCTTCGAGGATCGGCCCCTGCTCGATGTGCAGTTCGAATAGCGCGTGGAACGGCCGACCGCCGACCGGCTCCGGCCCCCTGAAGCCGATCCGTTCTAGTTCGTCGCCGAAGCGCTTGCCGTCGTGATCGGTGCGGTCATAGGCCCAATCGACTTCATGCATACCGGCGAAAACCCCGGAGGCCAGCATCGCCGGGGCGAAACGGGTGCCTTCCTCGTTGGTCCAGTTGACCACCTCGATCGGGTAGCGGGTCTTGATGCCGAGGTCGTTCATCGTGCGCACGGCTTCGAGCGCACCGAGCACGCCGAGCACGCCGTCATAACGGCCGCCGGTCGGCTGAGTGTCGAGGTGGCTACCGATCACCACAGGCGGCAGCGACGGATCGGTGCCTTCGCGGCGGGCGAACATCGTCCCCATCTGGTCGACGGTGACGGTCATGCCGGCGTCTTCGCACCAGCGCTGGAACAGCCGCCGCCCCTCGGCGTCGTCGTCGGTCAACGTCTGGCGGTTGTTACCGCCACGCACCCCGGGCCCGATCTTGGCCATCGCATGGATCGCATCCCACAGACGGTCGCCGTTGATCCGCAAATTGTCAGCGGGTGTCGTCATTTTTTCCGATGCTCCCTTGAAGCGCGGACTTGTCCGAGCCGCCAAATCCCCTCCTGTGCCGGGCAGGTTGGATCGGAGCCACCGCGAATCCCTCCCCGTTTTTCGGGGAAGAGAGAACGTTCGAAGGACGGTGGGTGGGATCAATCAACTTCGCAGAATATACCCACGCTGTAGAATGGCCCTCATGGCCAACCAACGCGCCCGTTATCTTCGCAAGACGATGACCCCTCAGGAGGTCAAACTCTGGGTGCACCTGCGAACTTGGCGCACGATCGGCATCCACTTCCGCCGGCAAGCGCCTGTCAACGGTCAGGTCGTGGATTTCCTTTGCCGTCGAAGCCGACTTGTCGTCGAAATCGACGGCAGCGGCCACGCTCGACACCGTCAAGCAG
This sequence comes from Bauldia sp., assembly GCF_965232525.1. Lineage (GTDB taxonomy): Bacteria > Pseudomonadota > Alphaproteobacteria > Rhizobiales > Kaistiaceae > Bauldia. The sequence continues at coordinate 761,784 of NZ_OZ246980.1, forward strand.
CAATCGACCGCTCTCGCGACAAAATTTTGGCCGCGGCGGGTTATCGCGTCATTCGTTTCTGGAATCGCAATGTCGACACCAATTTGCAAGGCGTCCTCGACACTATCCGGATTGCGGTCGAGAACGCCGCGAACCCCACCCGTCCGGCGCTGCGCGCCGGCCACCCTCCCCAGATTGGGGAGGGATGACGCGTTACCGCCGAGTCCCCGGCTCGATCGGCTACGCCGGCCGACAATGTCCCGTGAAGTCGACACCGCATATCCCTCCCCGTTTTCGGGGAGGGGGGACCATGCGTAGCATGGTGGGTGGGGCTGAACGACCTGACAACAAACCATTCCGCTGCCGAGCAAGATTCTGTCCCCGACTGCATCAGGGAGGGGACCGCCCGAAGGGTGGTGGGTGGGGTCGATGCTACCAGCCGCCAAATCCAACAAAGCCCCCTAGTTCATCGTCGGGAAGTTGAATACCGCGCCCGACTTGATCCCCTCCGGCCAGCGGGAGGTGATCGTCTTCAGCCGGGTGTAGAAGTGGACGCCCTCCGGCCCGTAGATGGCATGATCGCCGAACAGGGATCGCTTCCAGCCGCCGAATGAGTGGTAAGCGACCGGCACCGGGATCGGCACGTTGATCCCCACCATGCCGACCTCGATCCCGTCGGCGAAGGTGCGCGCCGCGTCGCCGTCGCGGGTGAAGATGGCAGTGCCGTTGCCGTATTCGTGGTCATTGATCAATTTGACGGCATGCTCGTAGGAGGGGCTGCGCACCACCGAGAGCACCGGACCGAAGATTTCTTCCTTGTAGATCCGCATGTCGGGGGTGACGCGATCAAAAAGCGTGCCACCGACGAAGTAGCCGTTCTCGAAGCCTTGCGCCCGGAAGCCGCGACCGTCGACCACAAGGTCGGCACCCGCCTCGACCCCGCTGTCGATATAGCCGAGCACCTTCTCCTGGTGCTCCTTGGTGACCAGCGGCCCCATCTCCGCCTCCGGGTCGCTGGCCGGCCCGATCCGCAAGGCCCGCACCCGCGGCGCCAGCGACTCCACCAGCTTGTCAGCGGTTTCCTCGCCGACCGGTACCGCCACGGACACGGCCATGCAGCGCTCGCCGGCCGAACCGTACCCAGCGCCCATCAGCGCGTCGGCGGCCTTGTCCATATCAGCGTCGGGCATCACCACCATGTGGTTCTTGGCGCCGCCAAGCGCCTGCACCCGTTTGCCGTGGTGAGTCCCGGTCCGGTAGACATATTCGGCAATCGGGGTCGAACCGACGAAGCTCACCGCCTTGATATCGGGATGGGTGAGAATGGCGTCGACCACTTCCTTATCGCCGTGGACGATGTTGAGCACCCCGTCGGGGAAGCCCGCCTCGCGGAACAACTCGTAGATGACGCTCGACGCCGACGGATCCCTCTCCGACGGCTTGAGCACGAAGGTGTTGCCGCAGGCGATCGCCACCGGATACATCCACATCGGCACCATCGCCGGAAAGTTGAACGGGGTGATCCCGGCGACGACGCCGAGCGGCTGCCGGTCGGAATGGGTGTCGACAGCCGGCCCCACCAGCCGCGAGAACTCGCCCTTCAAGAGCTGCGGAATGCCGCAGCAGAACTCGACCACTTCAATGCCGCGCTGCACCTCGCCCACCGCGTCGCCATGGGTCTTGCCGTGCTCGGCCGAGATCGCGTCGGCGATCCGGTCGATGTTATGATCGAGCAGGTGCTTGAAGCGGAACATGTGCCGCGCCCGGCGCAGCGGTGTGGTGCTGGCCCAGTCCGGCAGCGCCGCCTTGGCCGCTTCCACGGCATCGTTCAATTCGCCCGCGGTCGACAGCGGCAGGATGGCGCTCTGTTCGCCGGTCGCCGGATTGAACACCGGCGCGGTCCGTTCGCTCGCCGACTGCACCGCCTTGCCGTCGATGATGTTGGAAATGGTCTGCATCTTGCCGGGGTCTCCTCGCCTTTTCTCGACGGAATAAAAATTCCAACTGTATTGAGACGGAACGTTTGTTCCGATCTAGTCCAGCGTCTTAAGGATGCCTCCCAGCGTGTCAAACAGGAAATCGATCTCCGGCTTGTCGATGATCAGCGGCGGCGACAGGGCGATGATGTCGCCGGTGGTGCGGATCAGCAGGCCCGCCTCGAAAGCGGCGAGGAAAGCGCTGAACGCCCGCTTGGTCGGCGCGCCGGCGATCGGCTCGAGTTCGACCGCGCCGACCAGTCCACAATTGCGCACGTCGATGACATGGGGCAGGTCCTTGAGGCTGTGGAGCCCGTCGGCCCAGTGATCGGCGAGCTCCGCCCCGCGGGTCAGCAGCCCTTCCGCCTCGTAGACATCGAGCGTCGCCAGTCCGGCAGCGGAGGCGACCGGATTGCCGGAATAGGTGTAGCCGTGGAAGAACTCGATCAGGTGCTCCGGCCCGGTCATGAAGGCATCGTAGATGTCCTTCTTCACGAACACCGCGCCCATCGGCACGATGCCGTTGGTCACCCCCTTCGCGGTCAGTACGATGTCCGGCGTGACGCCGAAATAATCGAAGGCGAACGGCGTCCCGAGGCGGCCGAAACCGGTGATCACCTCGTCGAAGATCAAAAGAATCCCATGCTTGTCGCAGATGTCCCTGAGCCGCTGGAGATAGCCTTTTGGCGGCACCAGCACGCCGGTGGAGCCGGCCACCGGCTCGACGATCACCGCCGCGATGGTCGACGGGTCGTGCAGGGTCGCGATCCGTTCGAGGTCGTCGGCGAGTTCGGCGCCGTGCTCCGGCTCGCCGCGCGAAAAGGCGTTGCGGTCGAGGTCGTGGGTGTGGCGCATATGGTCGACGCCCGTGAGCAGGGTGCCGAAATGCTTGCGGTTGGCGACGATGCCGCCCACCGAGATGCCGCCGAAATTGACGCCGTGATAGCCGCGTTCGCGCCCGATCAGCCGGGTCCGCGCCCCCTCGCCTTTCACCCGGTGATAAGCCAGCGCGATCTTCAGCCCGGTCTCGACCGACTCCGAGCCGGAATTGGTGAAGAACACATGGTCGATCCCCGGCGGCATATAGGTGGTGAGCCGCGCCGCGAGCTCGAAGACCTTGGGATGGCCCATCTGGAAGGCCGGGGCGTAATCGAGTTCGCGGACCTGTTGGCCGACCGCATCGGCGATCGACTCCCGCCCGTGGCCGGCATTGACGCACCACAGCCCGGCGGTCCCGTCGAGCACCTTGCGGCCGTCGGACGCGCGGTAGTACATGCCCTTGGCGCCCACCAGAAGGCGCGGCGTCTGCTTGTATTGCCGGTTCGCGGTGAACGGCATCCAGAAGGCTTCGAGATTGTTGGTGGCGAGGCCGCCGGGGCGCGGCGCGGGCGCGCTGGCGGGTTCGGTCACGGCCATCGTTTATCCTCTCCCTGACACCGTTTCAGGCGCCGCCGGCCGTTTGCACGGGCCCGGCTTTTCTTCTACGAGGAAACGGCGAGATTTCCTGACCAAATGGTCAAGAGAAACCTAGACAAGTTCCAATGGCCGCTCAAGGCCGTTTTGGTGTCGACCGGTTGGCCAAAGCCGGGGAGGAAAGCCATGGGTGTCGACGGTCCCGGCGACGGCAACGGCTTCGGCCATTTCGCAGCGGTGAAACCGCAAATCCCTCCCCGTTGTGGGGAGGGGGGACCATGCGCAGCATGGTGGGTGGGGTCCGAAGGCAATCCCGCGTCCCGGTCGACCGGCCACCGCCGATGATGCTATCCAACCCCCCTCTCGCGCGGCCATCTGTTTGCAACGCCGGCGCTCACGCGTCCGTTTCGCCCCTGAAAACGATCCTCACCCCACCCGACCGGCACTTCGTGCCGGCCACCCTCCCCAATCTGGGGAGGGATGAGACGCTGAAGCCAATCCTGGTCACCATTGAGTGGCCTCGGTCGGGATCGCCGTGTTGGGGCGACGCAACGGCGAATCCCTCCCCGCCCGGCGGGGAGGGGGGACCGTCCGGAGGACGGGGGGTGGGGCTTGACCGCGCCACGCCATATGCATCGGCACCCGCCCCATGAGCCTCGCCACCTCTGCCCCGCGCGCCGGGCGCACCGCGCGGCGCACCCGCATCCAGGCCAGGAACGAAGCCCGGATTCTCGACGCCGGTCTTGAGCTGTTCTCCACCTATGGTTTCCGCGGCGCTACCGTCGACCAGATCGCCACCCGCGCTGGCATGACCAAACCCAACCTGCTCTATTATTTCCGCCGCAAGCAGGACATTTACCTTGCGGTCCTCAACCGGACACTGGCGATGTGGCTGAAGCCGCTGGAGGACCTCGACCCCGACGGTGATCCGGCCGCCGAACTCACCGCCTATATCGACCGCAAGCTGGAGATGAGCCGCGACAAACCGGAAGCCTCGCGGCTCTTCGCCATGGAGGTGATGCAGGGCGCGCCGGTGCTCGGCCCTGTGCTGTCAGGGCCGCTGAAAGACCTGGTCGACGACAAGGCGGCGGTGATCCGGGGCTGGATCGACGCCGGTCGCCTGGCGCCGGTCGACCCCCATCACCTGATCTTCCTGATCTGGGCGACCACCCAGCACTACGCCGACTTCGACACCCAGATCCGCGCCGTCCTCGGCCCCGACGCCACGACCGGCGACCGACACTTCGCCACCGCCCGCGCGACCCTGGAGCGCGTATTTTTGGGTGGGGTCGAGGGGTAGGGCGAGGTTAGCGTCTTGATTGCCTGAGGCGCGAGGGCGGCCCGAGCCTCGAAAGACGCACGTCGCCACGATCCCCTCACCCGCCCACGACGTCCCATCGACCCGCTGGCCGCCCTCGCCGGTGGCGCACGAACCGCTGATGCGCCAGTATCGATGGTCCAAGATCGGCGGAAGTGAGCCCCGCATGACCCGAAATCTCGTGGCCGGCGTCGCGACGTTGCTGTTCGCCGCCTTCACCATCGGTCTCGACCTGACCGGCGTTCTCCTCCTGACGGCGTCGATCGAGAACGAATTCACCGTCGACATCACCACCACCCAATGGGTGCTCAACCTTTATGCGCTGACCTATGCCGTCTTGATGATCACCGGCGGCCGACTCGGCGATATGTACGGCCGCCGGCGGATGATGCTGATCGCCACGGGCCTGTTCGCGGTGGCCTCGATCGGATGCCTGTTCGCTCCGACCATCGGATGGCTGATCGCCGCCCGCGGCGTGCAAGGCGCCGGCGCCGCGATGATGTGGCCGTCCATTCTGGCGATCGGCGCCAATCTCGTGCCGGCCGAGCGACGCGGCTGGATCATGGGCCTGATCCTCGCCGGTGTGACCAGCGGCAATGTCTTTGGCCCGCTGATCGGCGGTTTCGTCGCCTGGGTCGGCGACTGGCGGCTGTTCTTCCTGGTCAACCTGATGATGGCGATCGTCGTCGCGCTTCTCGTCTTGCGCTTCCTGCCGAAGGATCCGCCGGAAACCGCCGGCCAGCGCGTCGACGTCGTCGGAATCGCGCTCCTGGCGGGCGCGGTCGGCGCGTTGCTTTATGGCCTCGATGTCGGCCCGGATTGGGGATGGGCGTCTCTCGCCATCGTCGGCATCTTTGTTCTCAGCGCTGTGCTCTTTGTTCTCTTCCCGCTGGCGGAACACCGGGTCGCCGACCCGATGGTGCCGCCGCCCCTGATGCAGAACCGCGATTTCCTGCTGGCGCTCACCACCAACGGCCTGCTCGTGCCATCGATCTTCCTCGCCTTCCTGTATTTCCCGCAGTATTTCCAAAAGGTGCTGGGATGGTCGGTGCTGGCGGCGTCGTTCGGCATGCTGCCGTTGATGGTGCTCCTGTCGGTCGGCGCGATCCTGGCGGGGCGCCTATACGATTCCATCGGACCGCGGCGGCTGTTGCTGGCCGGCTATGTCCTGATCGCCCTCGGCGGCGCCTGGATCGTGGTGCTGCCATCGGGCTGGGGGTATGTCGCCATGGTACCGGCGATGGTGCTGATCGGCTTGGGCGGCGCCATGGGTGTCGGATCGGCGGGTACGGTCGCCGTCAGTGCCGTCGCCCCGACCCGCACCGGCGTTGCCGGTGGGCTATCGTTCACGGTCCATCTGGCCTGCGGCGCGGTCGGCGTCGCCGGCGGCACCGCGATCCTTTACCTCTCCAGCACACAGACCTTGCAGCGCGGTTTGAGCGAGGCCGGCATCGCCGTGACGCCGGCCGATCAGGCAACCTTGAACGCCGCCGCCCCCGGCGCCGACGCGACAGCCCGGATTCTCGGCACCTTCACCACCGAGACGGCCACCGCGATCCAGAACCTCATGACCACCAGCTTTGCCCAGGGCCTCAGCCACGCCTACTGGCTGGCGCTTGGCGCGGCGCTCGTCGGCCTCGTCTGCGTCATCGCCATCGACGAGAAGAAACTGAAGAATGCCGACGCCGCCGCGCCGAAGACCTGACCGGCAAAAGCCAGCGGGAGGAGACTACACCGCAGAAGGCTTCCCACCTGTCGCCGCCATCCCTCAGAACACTAATCCTTCCGCGCCACCACATACCGGCTCGGCGGCGAGGCGGGGTAGTTGCCCGTCTCGATGATCTTGAAGCCGTGCGCGGTGATCCTGCCCTCCAGTTCCGGGATCGTCATGAAGTTCACGTAGGGCGCCTTGCCGAGGCACTGCATGATCGGCAGGGCGAGCCGCATCACCCGGTACTTGAACGTGGTTCCGGGGCCGGACAGGCAGATAGTCTTGGAGATGAACAGACCGCCCGGCTTCAGCATGCGGTTGAACCGGTCGAGGGCGGCGTCGAGGTCCTCCAGCAGGTGGAGGAGGTTCAGCGCCATCACCACGTCGTAGGGTTCGCCGACGAGGGAGTCGTCCAGCACGTCGGCGGTGACGAAGCGGACATTGGCGACGCCCTGCTCGCGCGCCTTGTCGGTGCCGATCCGGGTCATGTTGGCGGAGATGTCGCTGGCGGTGATCGCGCCGGCGTGCTCGGCCAGAAGCAGGGCGGTCGAGCCGCTGCCGCTGCCGACCTCGAGAAGCCGGTCGGTCGGCCTTAGATACGTCTTGGTCCGGCCGAGCGAATAGGTGTAGGCGTCCATGTCCTTGATAGGAGAGGCGGCGTATTTCTCGGCGACCCCGTCCCAGAATTTTGCTGATGTCTGCATAGCCATCGTCCTTTCGAGAGACACCCTACCCATGCAATTCCGCGATAGGAATTGCCCGAATGCGTTGATTGGATATACAAAAACGCATGAATTGGCAGGCCATCGCCTTCAACTGGAACCAGGTGCGAGCCTTTCTGGTCACCGCCGAGGAGGGCTCGCTGTCCGCCGCCTCGCGGGCACTGGGGCTCACCCAGCCGACGCTCGGGCGCCAGGTGGCCGCGCTTGAAGCCGACCTCGGCGTCGTCCTGTTCGAGCGGGTCGGCCGCTCCCTGACCCTCACCCCCTCCGGCCTGGAGCTGCTCGATCACGTGCGGGCGATGGGCGAAGCCGCCAGCCGCATATCGCTGACAGCATCGGGCCAGTCGCAGACCGTCGAGGGCCGGGTGCTGATCACTGCCGCCGACGTGATGTCCGCCTATCTCCTGCCGCCGGCGGTGAAGCGGCTGCGCGACATCGCCCCGCTGCTCGAAATCGACATCGTCGCAGCCAATGAGATCCGCGACCTGCAGCGGCGCGAGGCGGACATCGCCATCCGTCACGTGCGGCCCGAGCAGCCGGACCTGATCGCCCGGCTGGTGCGGGATGCCAAGGGCCGGTTCTACGCGGCGAGCAGCTATCTCGACCGCCGCGGCCGGCCGAAGACCCGCGCCGAACTGGCGCAGCACGATTTCATCAGTTTCGGTGACCCTGATCGGGTGCTCGAATATCTGGAGCCGTTCGGTCTCGGCCTCACCCGCGCCAATTTCCGCCTCGGCTCGAAGAGCGGTGTCGTTGCCTGGGAGATGGCGAAGAGCGGCCTCGGCATCGTGACGATGTCCGACGAGGTCGGAGAGATGACCCCCGGCGTCGAGGCCGTGCAGGTCGATCTCGATCCCTTCCTCTTCCCGATCTGGCTCACCACCCACCGGGAACTCCACACCAGTCGCCGCATCCGGCTGGTGTTCGACCTGCTGGCGGATTTTTTATCGAAGCCACAGGGGGCGGGCTCGGCGGCGGGATATGGGTAGTGTTCGCAAAGCAACCATTGCCAGTCGACTGCTTCTCAGGCCATCGACTTCATCTGCCTTTAGATCGATTCAGTAGCTCTCTCAATCGCTCGACCTCGGTGACGAGGCGCGGGATATCTTGCCGAGCGTGAGCGATGAAGTCTTGGTCCGCGACAGTAGCGCCGGTGAGGTAGATATCCTCGCCGCCGGTACGGATGAAGTCCGACCCACTGAAGCCTTCTCGGCTCTCAACAAATGAACTCCACGGGCCAGCTGTCGCTCGCATCGCGCGGGCCATAATCCTCCCAACATCCTCTTTGGTCATTGGATCTTCGTCATCCATGTCGTTCGCCATGTGCTGTTGAACGATCGTAGTATGAGGGCTTAGGCGGCGGATTACGACGAGCTCGCTTTAGCTGACGCTATCGGCGAGCGGGTTGGCGCGTTCAGCGAGTGCATCGGAAACCGAAGCGCCCTATCTCTGCTTCAACGAAAGCGGGAGCACTATCATGGCTGATACGAACAGGGTCGCGCTGGTGACCGGCGCTTCGTCGGGGATCGGCAAGGAGATCGCCAGGCGGCTGATCGCCGACGGGTTGACCGTCTATGCCGCCGCGCGGCGCACCGACAAGATGGCCGACCTCGCCGAGGCCGGCGTGACGGTGCTCGCCCTCGACATCACCGACGAGGCAAGCATCGAGGCGGTGGTCGCCGCGATCGCCGCCGCGCACGGCGGGGTCGACGTTCTCGTCAACAATGCCGGCTTCGGCCTCTATGGCTCGGTCGAGGATACCTCGATCGCTGATGCTCGCTACCAGTTCGACGTCAACCTGTTCGGACTGGCTCGCCTCACCCAGCTTCTGCTCCCGGCGATGCGCGAGAAGGGCGCCGGCACCATCGTCAACATCACCTCGATGGGCGGCAAGATCTATACCCCGCTCGGCGCCTGGTACCACGCCTCCAAGCACGCGCTGGAAGGCTGGTCCGACTGCCTGCGGCTGGAGCTTGCGCCCTTCGGCATCCATGTGGTGGTGGTCGAGCCGGGGATCATCGAAACCGCGTTCGGCGACGTGCTGATGGGGCCGATGCTGGAGCGCTCGGGCAAGGGCGCTTATGCCGACTTCGCCGACAAGGTGGCGAAGGCAACCCGGAATTCGTACGAACGGGGCGGCGGCTCGTCCCCGACCGTGATCGCCGACGTGGTTTCGCGGGCGGTCAAGGCGGGGCGGCCAAAGACCCGCTACGTCGCCGGTCGGCTCGCCTGGCCGATGATTCAGGTTCGCAAATGGCTGGGCGACCGTGTCTTCGACCGGATGGTGATGAGCGCGGTGCGCTAGATGGTCCCGAAGAAGTTCACCCTCGATCTCGGCTGGCGGGTCCTGCTCAAGGACCTTGGCATCGCCCCCGCCGACCTGTTGCGGCAGGCCGACCTGCCCGGCGATCTCTTGGCGCGGCAGGCGCCGATGCTGGCCGTCGACGAGTACTTTCGCTTTTGCGAGGCGCTCGGCAAGCTGCTCGACGATCCGGCGTTTCCCTTGCGCATCGGTCAGGCGGTGTCGGTTGAGGCCTTCAGTCCGCCGATCTTCGCCGCCTGTTGCAGTCCCGATCTCAACGCCGCTCTGGAACGGCTCTCCCAATACAAGCCGCTGATCGGGCCACTCAGCCTCGACGTCACCGTCGGCAGCCAGGAGACCCGGGCGATCCTCGGTGGGCTCTCCGGCGAGCAGCAACCGCCACCGGCGCTGATGGCGACGGAGCTGGTGTTTCTCGTCCATCTCGCCCGGCTCGCCACCCGCGAGCGGATCGTTCCCGTCGCCGTTCATGTCAAGGCGCCGCTTGCCGAAGCGGACGCATATGCTGACTTCTTCGGCGTTCCCGTCACCCTTGGTTCCTACGACGGCATCGCGTTTTCGGCCGAAGACGCAAGGCGGCCGTTCATGACTGCCAGCGATAGCCTGTGGGCGGTGTTCGAGCCGGAACTACGCGCCCGGCTCGGCGACCTTGGCATCGAAGCCGGCTTCCGCGACCGGGTGCGCGCCTGCCTCAACGAGATGCTGGCCGGCGGCCGCTGCACCATGACCGACGTCGCCCGGCGGCTGGCGGTGAGCACCCGCACCCTGCAAAGGCGGCTCCACGACGAAGGCACCAGCTTCCAGCAGGAACTCAACAGTTTACGCGAGGAGCTGGCGCGCCATTACCTCGCCAACTCGCACTATTCCGGCGCCGAGATCTCGTTCCTGCTCGGCTACAACGATCCCAACTCGTTCATCCGCGCCTTCCACACATGGACGGGACAGACCCCGGAAGCGGCCCGGCCGCAGAGCCGGCTGCAGTAAGGCGGCCACGGATCACGGCGGCGTCGCGGGACCTTCCGCGCTCACGCAGCGCCAAGACCTCACCGGAAATCGAAGTCGGCGAAGACCGCTGCATGGTCGGACCCGGCGTTGCGCCAATTGTCGATCCCGCGGAACGGCCGTACGCTGGGATTGCCGCCCTCAAGCGCTTCCGGTGCCATTCCGCGGCGCTCGATACCGACATTCATCAGAGCGTCGGCCATAGGATCAGACACCAGGATGTAGTCGATCTGATTGAACTCGTCCTCATATCGGTAGGTCCATCGCTGGTCCTCGGGTGGCCCGTACCGGGACGCCAGAACATCCGTCAGACCCCGTAAGTCCATAAGCGGAGAAAGCGGATCACTTTCCGGTGTGTCGTTGAGATCGCCCAATACCGCGACCCGCTGTCTCCTGAGGTCGTAGCGGTCAGCCAGAATCCGTTTCACTTCCTCTGCCTGCGCCTTTCTTCTTGCGTCTCCGCCACCGGATTTGCTCTTCAGGTGATTGGCCAGCAGGTAGATCGGTCCGAAGTCCGCCAGGATTTCAACCTCAAGACAGTCGCGCGAAAAGATGGGCCTTCCGCCGGCATCTTCCGAGAAGATGTTGGTGCGAACCGTTCCAATCGGATGTTTCGAGTAGACCGCAACGTCGATACCGCGGGGATCGGTGATGCAATCAATCAGGATGTTATAGGGGTAGAGCTTCCGTAGCCGGTCGGAGTTGAAGTCGTCGAGGACCGGCCTGCTCTCGACCTCGTTGATGCAAATGACGTCGGCATCAACTTCGGTGATTACGCGAGCGGTGTGTCGCGACGTATCGTCGGAAAACCGGTCGCGGTCATATGTCAGAAACCCGTGCCATTGATTGCTGCGGGTCGGCACCAGTTGATATGTTTCCTTGTGTCCGTCGCCATCGGCGTCGCGCTTGCGAAACAGATAGAAGCCGATGTCCGATCTCAGGATGTTGTAACCGATGAAATTGTAGAGCTCCTTGTAGAGGTCACCGGCTTTATTTCGATCCCTCGTACTGTAGGTGGGCTTTTTCAGAATCGCCTGCAACTCTGCAATCTTGACCATCTTTTCGTCGCCGGTCGCATGATTCGAGAAGTTGAGAACCTTCGCACGGCCAAACAGGTTTTCCACATTGTACGTCGCCAGCCTAAACGCCATGATAGTAACCCGCCTATTCTTGATTGTTGAATTTAGCATTTCAATCTTAGCGCAACTTGACGCCAACGAAAACCAAGGATGAGGGTTGGGCGAAGGCGTCACCAGAATGTCATGGGCGCCGGGAGCCTCAGCCCTTAAGTAAGGCCGAGCGACGACCTTCCGGCGACAAGGAGATGTCCGATGGCCTATGACGCGCTCCGCCAATCCCTGATCGATCTGTTCAAGGAAACGGCCGAGGCCCACCATACCGCTTTCGCCGCGACCGACGGCGCCGATCCGGACTGGCCGATGTGGTACGGCGAGCACCTGCGCGACCCGATCTCGAAAGTGCTCGGCGTCGACTTCACGCGCAGCGACCTGGTCTTCTGTCTGATGACCGCCGACCTTGAGCATACCGCGCGCGAATCCGGCGAGCCGTGGCAGGCGAGCTATGCCGACCACTTCATCGAACGCTTCGCCACGTCGGAGTCGCCGCAGAGCGATACGCTGGCGCTTTACATGACGCCGACCTGCCCGTTCTGCCGCTTGGTGCTGAACGCGCTGGAAGACCTCGACGTCGATATCGAACTACGGGACATCTACGCCGACCGCGACCATCGCGACGCGCTGATCGCGGCACGCGGCCGGGGGACGGTACCGGTTCTCCGGATCACGTCGGGCGACGAGGACCGGTGGATGCCGGAGTCGCGCGATATTATCCGCTACCTGCAGGAAACCTACGGACAGAAGGAAGCGGCGTGACCGGCCTCAACCGCCGAGCTCGCGGCTGTCGCCGGGCTCGATGACGAAGTTGCTCCATCGCATGGTGTTCTGGTCGATGCCGCAGTAGTAGCCGTCGCTGTCGCGGTAATAGCGCAGCTCGAGCTGGGTCCCGCCGGCGACCGTGGGCCATTGTGACCGGATGATGCCGTCGGCATCGACGGTCCACGTTCCGGCCTCCTCGCGATCGCCGATCCGTAGTGACGCCGTTCCGTCGGGCGCCAGGTAAAGCGCGAACGACTCCCGATCGTGCACGGTGCCGATCAGCGTGTTGCCGGCGGCTTCCGCGTTGACAGCCTCGGCGTCCAACATCGTGTGGTCCGGCGTCAGGACGAACGAATGTTCGTCGTTACGACAGTGCGGATCATCCGACGCCCGAGCCTTGCTGGCACCGCCAAACGCCGCCGCTCCGGCGATCCCGCTGCCCAGAACCCATCGGCGTGTTTTGTCTTCGGTTATCGTCTCCTCGGTGATCATCGCTCGGATCAGTCCCGTCGTAGCATACCGATGACGCAAGCCTTCAATCGGCCGGTGGCCGCTCTGTCGAGCCGCGAAGAACCGGGGGCCAAATGGATGGTGGTCGCCACAATGTCATTGTCGAGCGTTTTCCTGCCCCGTAAGGCTCGACGGGCGGAAGCAGGTCGGCTACTGAGAAGGGCCTGCATTCGCAGCGTCGCCCCCATTCCGCCATCAGCCGGTAGCCGATCCCCATGTCATCCAGTGCGCCCGAAGCAACCCTCGACCAGGTCAACACCAACTCCAAGCCGTCGGACCTCCGCATCACCGATCTGCGCGTCGCCGACATCGTCGGCGCGCCGTTCACCTCGTCGCTGATCAAGATCTACACTAACCAGGGGATCGTCGGCCTCGGCGAAGTCCGCGACGGCGGCAGCAAGACCTTTGCGCTGACGCTGAAGAGCCGGCTGCTCGGCGAGAACCCCTGCGACGTCGATCGTCTGTTCCGGCGGATCAAGCAGTTCGGCGCCCATGGCCGCCAGGGTGGCGGCGTGTCGGCGGTGGAAATCGCGCTCTGGGATCTCGCCGGCAAGGCCTATGGCGTGCCGATTTATCAGATGCTCGGCGGCAAGTTCCGCGATTCCGTGCGGATGTACAGCGATACCGACGCCAGCGTCCCAAGCGGCACCGAAACCGGCAAGCGGCTGAAGGAGCGCATGGCGCTCGGCTACACCTTCCTGAAGATGGACCTCGGCCTGGCCCAGATCATGGATGTGCCGGGCGCGGTCAACGCGCCGTCGGGTGTCATCGACGGCTTCCGCCAGCACGCCGGCCATATGCCCGGCAAGACCATGGAGGAGCGCCAGAGGCGTAACGCGGCCTACGATTTCAACAATGTCCGCCATCCCTTTACCGGCGCCCATTTCACCGAGAAGGGGCTCGACCTGCTCGAACAGTACATGGCGGAAGTCCGCGCCGAAGTCGGCGACGAGATCCCGATCGCCATCGACCATCTCGGCCACATCTCATTGAACGATGGCATCCGCCTGGCACGGCGGATCGAAAAGTACACCCCGGCGTGGCTCGAGGATGTGATCCCCTGGCAGTACACCGATCAGTATGTCGAGCTCGCGCGGAGCACGTGCGTGCCGATCTGCACCGGCGAGGACATCTACCTCAAGGAAGACTTCATGCCGCTGCTGACCTCCGGCGGGGTCGCGGTGATCCATCCGGACCTGCTCACCAGCGGCGGGATTCTCGAAACCAAGAAGATCGGCGACGCGGCCCAGGATCACGGCATTGCGATGGCGATCCACATGGCCGAAAGCCCGATCGCCGCGATGGCCGCCGCTCATGTCGGGGTGGCGACCGAGAACTTCCTGGCGCTGGAACAGCATTCGGTCGACGTCCCCTGGTGGGACGATATCGCCATCGGCCTGCCCAAGCCGATCGTCAAGGACGGCTTCATCACCGTGCCCGACAAGCCGGGCCTCGGCATCGACGACATCGACGACGCGGTGATCAGCCAGCACCTGCAGCCCGGCGCCACCGGCATCTGGGAGCCGACCGACCAGTGGGACGACGAGTGGTCGTGGGACCGGACCTGGAGCTGAGGTCGGCGGCCCTTTCGGTTCGGAGAAACAAAGCCGGCCTCAGGCTGAATGGATGCGATACGGCGAAGGTTGGCCGGGCATTTCGTCGGGCACCGACAACACCTGCCCGGCGCGGTTGTTAATTGTTACATGTAGTCTTGATGTAGGCATTATTCCTGTGAGCGGTCCCATAATTTTGACAGTTGCACTTAAATTCTAGCCCTGTGTTGGTCACTTTACTACATGAAACGTGTGCGGCGCCCGTACACGTCATCGTCATATTCTCGACTTCACCGCCACGACACTTTCCGATGAAGTCCTTCGTGGCGCTTTTTGCAACCCCATATGTGTAATCGCATTCGTGCCCGTCCGAGAGTTTACAATCGTACGTTTGTGGAGTGCCAACCGGCTCGCTCCCGGCATCTTCGGCATGGACTGAAGAGCCGTAAAGCGACAAGACTACCATCACCTTGAAGACAAGAGTCAGTGCGATCCGCATAGCTCGTACTCCTCATCCAGTCGGGCGTCCGCCAGACAAGCGGCCTTCTTAAGCAGTATGCGCCGGCCCTGGGGTTTCCGCAAACACAGAGGAACCGTGGCGGCGGCAAGGACCGTCGACAAAGTGAAATCGCGGCGCGGGTGACGACAGCCTCACCGGAAACGGCGGCATCGAACGGCGAGAACCGACGGGCTTTATGATCAGCCGAAAATCGACCCCCAAGGCAGACGGCCGCCTCGACAACGCAAGAGTCGTCCCAACGATTGCTCGCTGAGACGAGTTACATTGTTTGATAGGGGAAAGCATCGCGAAGAGAGAAATCGAAGAAGCGTTTGTCTGTGCTTGGCAGGCTTGGCAGCGACCTACTTTCCCGCGTCTTGAGACGAAGTATCATCGGCGCAGAGGAGTTTAACGGCCGAGTTCGGAATGGGATCGGGTTTTGGGCTCCCCGCAAGAACCACCAAGCCGGCGAAGCACAGACGCTGGTCTCGCTCCTGTCCCAAGGCGGACATGGATAATGAGAGTGATCAAGCCAATCGAGCGATTAGTACCGGTAAGCTTCATGCGTTGCCGCACTTCCACACCCGGCCTATCAACGTGGTGGTCTTCCACGGCTCTCAAGGGAGAAATCGTTTCGAGGTGGGTTTCCCGCTTAGATGCTTTCAGCGGTTATCCCTTCCGTATTTAGCTACCCTGCTATGCGGCTGGCGCCACAACAGGTCCACCAGAGATACGTCCATCCCGGTCCTCTCGTACTAAGGACAGATCCTCTCAATTCTCCTACACCCACGGCAGATAGGGACCGAACTGTCTCACGAC